>JASFSI010000169.1:0-4902 GCA_050114495.1 Lysobacterales bacterium
CGCGCGCCATTTTCGTCGGCCTCGAGGCCGCGGTGGTCGAGATGAAGGCCGCGGTTCAAGCGCCCTGAAGGGAGCGCAGCCCGCAAAGAAAATCGAGCGCCTCGCGGCGTGCGCTGCACCATGCCGCGGCCGCCTGTTCCGGTCCGGGATTCTCACGCAGCACGTCTTCGAGTTTGCGTAACGCGATTTCCAGCCGGGTCGCTCCCGCCATGGCGCTTCCCCCGGTCATGCGGTGCACGACGCCGGCGGCATCCCGTAACTGCCGGTTCGCGATCATGGATTCCAGCCGGTCGAGTCCCGAGGTCAGATCCTGCCGCAGCAGGCGGCGCATTGTTCCGCTGCCGTTGCCGGAATGGCGCTGGGCGAAAATTTCGGCGCCGACGGCGCGGGCGAGTTCCTCGGGCGCTACCGGTTTTTGCATGATCTTCATAAAGCCGCAGTTGTGCGCGGCGGCAGGAAGGGCATCGGCAGGGCTTCCGCTTACCAGCAGGAAGCGCGGTTTCGCCCGCGATCGCGGCCAACGTTTCCGGATGGCCTGCACGACCCCGGCGCCCGTCCCGTCGCCAAGCTGCCAGTCCGTCAGCACGGTCGCGGGCAGCCAGTCGGCGGCCGCGACCACCGCTTCCGCCAGGCTTCGCGCCGTCCTGACACTGCAGCCACAACGACGCAGTTCGGCCAGTATGCAGAGGCGGCTGGCCGGGTGATCGTCGACCACCAGGATCCGCGAAGCACGGCTGCCTTGCCGGTTTTCCATGGGTTCCCCTTTTTGTCCAGCGCCGCCAGGGCGCTCGAAAAGATGATACAACCGGTATTTATCCCTTGTCGATGCCGGGTCATTTTCCTATTCTGTTCAAGTGAATCTCCTGACGCTTTATCCTGCGTGCCGGCTCGTTGCGCAGCATGCCGGTTTCGGCAGACTTACGCCCGGCCGGCGCTTCCTGGCAGCCGTGCTGGTCGCGCTGTGGCCGGTTGTTCCGGGCGCATTGGCGCAGGAAGATGTTCTGGCCGTGCAGCGTGCCGCTTTTACCGCGGCATGGGAAGGCGCGAGTCAAGGTGACCGGGAATTACTGGAACGCTCGCTCGACAGCCTCGCGGGTTACATTCTCCATCCTTACCTGCGCTACGAAGACCTCAGGCACCGCCGCCGCAGTGCTGATGAGGCGGAAATGTCCGGGTTTCTCGAAGCACACCGCGACTGGGCGTTTGCACCCGGGCTGGAGACCGCCTGGCTGCGTTCCCTGGGTGAGCGCGGTCAATGGAATGCGGTGCTCAAGCACGGCGGGAAATCCCAGGATACCGAGGTGCGCTGCCACTTTGCCAATGCACGCATTCAGACCGGAGCGACCGATGGCCTGCTGCCCGTCGCCCGGGCGCTGTGGACAAAAGGCGAGTCGCAGCCCGACGCCTGTGACCCGGTTTTCGCCTGGCTCAAGCAACAGGGCGGGATCAACAGTGGACTGGCCTGGGAGCGTTTCGGGCTTGCGATGGAGGCGCGCGAACGGAAGCTGGCGCGGTACATCGTGCGTTTCATGGACGAGGACGACCGGGCGTGGGCCGAGCGCTGGCTGCAGCAGGACCGGAAAGGCTACAGGCAGCTGGATGCCGCGTCGCGCTGGCCGGACTCTGAAAAGGGCCGGACCATCGTCCAGTCCGGTCTTGGCCGCCTGGCCCGCGACGATCCGGATCGCGCCTGGGAGATATTCCTGGCGCTGGACGGAGCGATCGGCTGGAGCGAGACGGAGCGGGGCGCCGTGCTCGCCGATCTGGCCCTGTGGTCCGCCGTGGGCCGGTCGCCGCATACCGACGATCGCATGCAGGCTGTTCCCGCTGCGTTTCGCGACGGGAAACTGCTGGAGTGGTGGGTGCGGCAGCAGTTGTTGCAGAAGGACTGGGCCGGCGTCATCGAAAGCATCGCCGCGATGCCGCCGGAACTGCAGGACGATTCGCGCTGGCTCTACTGGATCGCGCGCGCCCGTACCGAGTCCGGAGCCGTGGCGGAAGGCCGTGCCGGCATGGAAAAGCTGGCGTTGCGCGCCAACTACTACGGTTTTCTGGCGGCCGATCACCTGGGCCTGCCGTACGCGATCTGCCCGGAGGCGCCGAATGTGCCGGAATCGGACATCGGCCGCTTCCTGAAAAGAGAAGGCGTCGATCGTGCGCTGGAGTTGCGGTTGGTGGGATTGCCGGACTGGGCCCGCAGTGAATGGGGCCGGGCTGTGCGCGGCCTGGACACCACCGGGCTGCGCGCCGCGGCGGCGGTGGCGGTCCGGGCAGACTGGCCAGACATGGCGATCTTCGCGCTGGGAAACAGCGGTGACTCCAGGTGGTACGAATGGCGCTTTCCGCTGGCTTACGAGGAGCTGAGTCGTGCCGAGGCGGTTGAACACGGCCTGGATTCCAGCTGGGTCCTCGGCCTGATGCGCTCGGAAAGCGCGCTGGCCGAAGATGCAATCTCCCATGCGGGCGCCCGCGGCCTGATGCAGATTACGCCGGGTACGGCGACCCGGATCGCGCGTCGGCATTCATTCCCTTACGGAGGCAGGGCGGAGCTCCTGGATGCGGCAACCAACATTCGCTTTGGAACGGCATTCCTCGGGGACCTGCTGGAGCGCTTTTTCGGTAACCCGGTTCTGGCCACCGGCGCCTACAATGCCGGGCCGAAGGCGGTCGAACGCTGGATCGCCGACGAGGTGACCGACGACCCGGCCATCTGGATCGACACGCTGCCCTTTTTTGAAACCCGCGACTACATTCCCCGGGTGCTCGCGTTTTCGACGATTTACGAATGGCGGCTTGGCCAGGCGGTCAAGCGAATCTCCTCGCGCATGCCGCCGCTGACAAAGGGCGGCGCTGCAGCCGCGGTAATATCCATGGGAAACGCGAAGATCTCCTGCACGGCGCTGCCCTGATCGCCGGCCCTTACACTCTGCCGTGATTGCATTTTTCGGGAGATTCCTTAAACGTCGGGCGAACGGTTTTTGTCAGCACGTTTTGTATACTGAGCGCCTCTGCATGCAACAAGCCGGCGATCGCTATGTCTCAATTCTCCGCCATCCTTCGGTTGAACACGTGGCTGATCGCCCCGTTACGGGCAATCGCATTGCTGCCGTTGCCTGTTGTTGCCGAATATGGACTGCGGGTCGACCGGGAAGAAGCGAAAGTTTCGGTTTTCCAGGGCCAGGAGTCATTGCGAATGGCGACGCATTGCCGTCGCCCGAAACCCTGCGACCCGTATAGCCTGCAGGAAATGATGGCCTTGTGAATGTTCAACCGGATCACCAGCCGTTGCCGCAAATGAATCGGTCGACCTATGCAAGCGGGAGCTGTGCCCCCCTGCTGCTCGCCGTTTTTTTGGGCGCTTTGACAGAGCCTCTTTGCGCCGAGGCGCCGACGCCGCCGCAATGGCCCGCGGTTCGCTTTCAAGCCGCGGTCATCGAGTGGGAAGACAGGAAAATCGAGGGGCTGCAGCTGGAACTTGCAGAAGACGGCGTGTTCAGCCTGACCGTGGAACGCGTCGCCGAAGCGGGGCACGACCCCTTGCTCGGCCGTTCGGTCCTGGACGGCCGGCTGGAGCACGTCGAGCAGGGCGACGATGAAATGAGCGCCTTGGGTGCAGCTGAATTTCGCGGCCTCGAAGCAGACTGGCGATATTCCAACGCGCGCGGTAGGCATTCATTCTGCCTCGACGCGTCCTCATCGGCGGTCGAAAAACTGCTGCGCAGCGAATGGCCGATCGAGGGCGATCCATGGACCCGCAGCGGGCGCATCAGCGGCTGCGTGGTTTACCCGCAGAACCCGGACAATGGCGACGCCATGGCGCTCGAAATGGTTTTCGACGGCATTTCCTTCGATTCTTCGGAAGGCCGTTTCGCCGGCGAAGGCCTTGACCTGGAAGTCGGCGCCGATGTGCGCTTCGGCGATGAGCTCTTTGTCGAAGCGGAAGGCCGCCTGGCTTCCGGCCAGGTGCTGATCGACCAGTTCTACGGCGATTTCTCCGCATCGCCGATTCATTTTCGAGTGCTGCCGCAATGGGCGGCGAGTGGCCTTGAAAGCGCAGCGGTAAAGATTCAGGACGATGGCGCGTTGCAGGTCGATGCGCGCCTGGTCCCGAATGACGGCGGCGAGTGGGCGCTTGAAGTGCGCCAACTCGACCTGGGTTTTCCCGGCGCCTACCAACGCTACATCGAGCCGTTCGCCGCGGCCTGGATGCTCGACGGGCTGGAGATGACCGGGGGCATGCGGTGGTCGGGCACGCTGTCGCCGTCCGGGTTTGAATCCGGCGACCTGGATATATCGGATCTCAGTGTCGTCGACGTGCGGCGGGATCGCTTTGCCCTGACCGGCCTTTCAACCCGGCTCAGGCCCGGTGACGAAAGCAGCCAGTCGGCGGTCAGCTGGTCGGGTTTGCTGTTCGGACGAATCAACATCGGCGCCGGCTCGGCGCTGCTCGACACCACGCCGGGCGCTTTCGCGCTTGCCAGCCCGTTGCGATTGGACGTGCTGGGCGGCCAGCTGCAAATTGACCGCCTGCGTTACGTCATGCCGGGAAGCCCGGCCGCGGCCAGGGCCGAATCGCGCTTTGAAATGCAGGCGAAGCTGGCCGGGATCGACATGGCACGGCTGACCAGGGCGTTTGGCTGGCCGCGATTTGACGGCAGGCTGAGTGGAGAGATTCCCCGGGTCCGGCTCGATGCGGGTGTGCTTCGGGCCGACGGCGAGATGCGCTTTGAAATTTTCGACGGTGAAGTCACGGTCGGCGGCCTGTCTGCCGAGCGTCTTTTCGGCGTGCTGCCCAGCCTGGCGGCCGATATTCAGATCAGGAACCTCGACCTCGAGCAGGTCACAAGCACCTTCGAGTTCGGCACCATCGGGGGACGGCTGGACGGTCGTGTCGACGCGCTG
>JASFSI010000170.1:0-4884 GCA_050114495.1 Lysobacterales bacterium
CCGACGCGCGTTTTCGGCACGCGACGACGGTGACGGCCGTCGGGCACGCAACGCTGGCGACCGGGAGCAGTCCGCGGCAACACGGAATCGTCGCCAATGACTGGTGGGACCGCGGCAATCGCCGCGTGCTGAACAATGTGGAAGATCCGGATGCTCCTTACGTCGAGGGAACCGAGGGCGAAGGCCCGGGCCGCTCGCCGAGAAACCTGATCGGCAGCACGTTCTCCGACGAACTGATCCTGGCCAGCGATGGTAAATCGCGGGCCTTCGGCGTATCCACCAAGGATCGCGGGGCGATCCTGCTGGCGGGTCACCGCGGCGAAGCGTACTGGTACTCGATCGTGACCGGGGACTACGTTACGACGGCCTGGTACGCCCGCGAACTGCCGGGCTGGGCCCGGGACTGGAATGCCCGCCGGCTGGCGGACGGCTACAGCGGGCAGACCTGGAACCTGCTCGGCGACGCGGGCGACTATTTTTTCGCGCATCGTGACGACCGCCCCTACGAAGTGCCCCGGGGCGGCATGGGCAAACGTTTTCCGCACCGGATGAGCGACCTTGACGATCCCGATTTTTACCCCGACCTGCGCTACACACCCTGGGCGGACGAGATGACCCTGTCGTTCACGCTGGCCTTGCTGGAGGCAGAAGAAGTCGGTCAGCGCGGGCACACGGATTTCCTCTCGATCAGTTTCTCGGCCACCGACTACATCGGTCATGCTTTCGGTCCGAACAGCCTCGAAGCGGAGGATAACGTGCTGCGCCTGGACCGCCTGCTGGCCCGGCTGTTCGCCGCCGTCGACGAGGCGGTCGGGCTGGACAAGACACTGATCGTGCTCAGCGCCGATCACGGTGTGCAGGTCGCGCCGGAATACGCGGCGGAACACGGCATACCGTCGGGCCGCATCGGCACCAGGTCGGCGCGGGACGCCTTGAACGCGGCGCTGGCGAAACGATTCGATACGCAGGAAGCGCTGATTGCCGCCTTCGAAAAGCCATCGCTTTACCTGGATTACGCGGCGCTGGAACGAGCCGGTATCGCACGTCGGGAGGCCGAGTCGGCGCTGGCGGAAGAGGTCTTGCGTCTCGAGGGCGTATCGCTCGCGCTGACGCGCTCGCAGCTGCTGCTCGACCGGGGCGCACCCGATACGCCGTTCCTGCAGGCCGTGCGCAATTCGTTCCACCCGGCGCGCTCGGGTGACGTGTACGTGGTCACCGACCCATTCTGGTATTTCGGCTCGAGTCCGCGGGGCAACGCGGCCACGCACGGGACGGTGCATAACTCGGATCGGCACGTGCCGCTGATTTTCACGGGCCCGGGTATCGACAGTATGACCGTGCATCGGCGCGTGGCTCCGCGTGACGTGGCCCCGACCCTCAGCGCCATCATGGGTGTAGCGCCACCGTCCGGTTCGACCGGCGAGGTCCTGGCGGAAGTCATGCCATAAAAAAAACGCGGGTCCGAATGTCCGGGCCCGCGTTCGCATGACAAAAAAACGTTTTTCTTTTTAGAGCTTATTCTTATTGGGAACTGGTGCCCAGGAGAGGACTTGAACCTCCACGAGCTAAATGCTCACTGGCACCTGAAGCCAGCGCGTCTACCAATTCCGCCACCTGGGCTGAAAAAGGCGGAGGTAAAAGGGGGAACCTCCGCCTTGGATGACTCACAGGAAAAGGGGGGAACCTGTAAATCGGGGCGTACTGTAGTGGTTTGACGCTGCGAAGTCAACCGAAAACGGATGCCCTGTTGACGGTACAATGAAGCCTCACTCGCCGTCATCTAAAGGCCCGGACAGTCCCGATGGACAAGAAACGAAATAAACCGCAGCAACAAAACCGAATCGACGCGGAAGCGCCTGAAAGAAGGGAGATAATCGCGCTCCTTGAAGACCACGGCCGGCCCCTGGCGCGCAAAGAAATCGTTCGTCGCCTGGACGTCGAGAGCGATGACAGCCATGGTGCGCGACGGGCAACTGGTGCGCAACCGGCGCGGCGCCTATGGAATCCCGGCCCGCATGGACCTCTTTGCGGGGCGTATCTCGGCACACCCTGACGGCTACGGTTTCGTGATGCCGGACGACGGCGAATCCGACCTCTACCTCTCGCCCCGTGAAATGCGCAGCGTACTGCACGGTGACCGCGTACTGGCCTCGGTCGTCGGCGTCGACGCCCGCGGGCGCCGCGAAGGCGCCGTGCGTGAGATCCTGGAACGGGCCCACAGCCGCGTGGTCGGGCACTTCGTGGAGGAAAGCGGCATCGCGCTGGTCGTGTCCGATGACAAGCGCATCACGCAGGACGTACTGGTGCCTCCTGCGGATACGGCGGGAGCCCGTCCGGGCCAGGTGGTCGTGGCCGAAATCGTGCAGCAGCCGGGGCCGCGGCAGCGGCCGCTGGGGCGCATCGTCGAGATCCTCGGCAAGAGCGGTGCGCCGGGCATGGCCACGGAGATCGCGATCCGTAATTTCGACCTGCCGCATGAATGGCCGGAGGGTGTTGAAAGGCAGGCCAAAGCGTTCGGCGCCGAGGTGCCGCAGGACATGAAAGAGGGTCGTCGCGATCTGCGGGATCTTCCGCTGGTCACGATCGACGGTGCCGACGCGCGCGATTTCGATGACGCGGTTTTCGCGGAGCGGCGCAAGAACGGATGGCGGCTGGTGGTCGCCATCGCGGACGTATCTTCTTACGTGAAACCCGGCCAGGCGCTGGACCGGGAAGCGGTTAACCGCGCCACGTCCGTGTATTTTCCCGGGCGCGTGATCCCGATGCTGCCCGAGGCGCTTTCCAACGGCCTGTGTTCCCTTAAACCCGATGAAGACCGCCTCTGCCTGGTCTGCGACATGTCCGTGAGCGATGAGGGCAAGGTGACGCGATCGCGCTTCGACGCGGCCGTGATGCGTTCCCAGGCCCGCTTGACGTATGAAGAGGTGTGGGACTGGATCGTCGGCGGCGCGCCCGAAATCCGGCCGGGCGCAAGCGAAGTTTCGGCTTCGCTCAAACAGCTTTACGGTGTCTACCGGGCCCTGCGCAAGGCGCGCTCTCAGCGTGGCGCGATTGATTTTGAGAGCAGCGAAGTGCGTTTTGTGTTCGACGAACGGGGCGCGGTGGACGACATTCTGCCCTACGAGCGCAACGATGCACACCTGCTGATCGAGGAGTGCATGGTCGCGGCCAACGTCGAGGCGGCGCGTTTTCTGCTGCGGTACAAAATTCCTGCGCCATTCAGGGCGCACGAGCCGCCGCCGGCGGAAAAGCTGGAATCGTTGGAGCAGTTCCTGCGCGGCCTGGGCATCAAGGTGCCGTGGCGCGGACGGCCCGGCCCGCGCGATTTCGAGACCGTCGTGCAGCAGATCAAGGGGCGTGAGGACCGGCCCCTGATCATGGCCGTGCTGCTGCGCGCGCAAAGCCTGGCCAGCTACCAGGCGCGCAACAGCGGGCACTTCGGCCTGGCGCTGGAGGCCTATGCGCATTTCACCTCGCCGATCCGCCGCTACCCGGACCTGCTGGTGCACCGCGCCATCCATCACGTCATCGAACACCGCGGCCCCGCCGGCTACCCGGTCGGCTATGAGCAGATGGAAAAGCTGTGCGAGGCCTGTTCGCACCGCTCACGCCGCGCCGAGGAAGCCGAGCGGGACGTCAACGAACGGCTCAAGGCCTATTTCATGGAACGCCATATCGGCGACGTGTTCGAGGGCCGGGTCACCGGAGTCACCTCCTTCGGTCTGTTCGTCGAGTTGGACCGCAACCAGGTTTCGGGCCTGGTGCACATCACGTCGCTGCCCAACGACTATTACCACTTCGACCCCGTGGTGCACCGGCTGGTCGGCGAGCGCACCGGGCGCGTCTTCCAGCTGGCGCAGAAAGTGCGCGTCAAGGTGGTCTCGGTCAACGTGGCTGACCGTAAAATCGATTTCGAGCTGGCGCGATGACGCGAGACGGAGCAAAGACGCCTGAACGGCTGATTGGCATCCATCCCGTCGCTTCCGCCCTGCAGCAGCACCCGGAGCAGGTCCGGCGCCTGATGATTGCCGAGGGGGCGAAGAACCGACGGGTAAGGGAGTTGGAAGCACAGGCGCGCAAGCTCGGAATTGCGGTCGACTCCCGTCCGCGCGCGGAGCTGGACCGGGACAGCGGCGGTGTGCGTCACCAGGACGTGATCGCCGAGTTCGAGGCCGGCAACCTGTTTGGAGAGAAAGACCTGGACCGGGTTCTGGACGGTGTCGAAGGCACGCCGCTGGTGCTGGTTCTGGACGGGGTGCAGGACCCGCACAACCTCGGCGCCTGTCTCAGGACCGCCGAAGCCGCCGGCGTGCACCTCGTGATCTGTACGAAAGACCGCACGGCCGGCCTCTCCGCCGTTGCGCGGCGTGCGGCCGCCGGCGCCGCCGAGACCATACCGTTGTTGCTGGCCACCAACCTGGCCCGCGTGCTGCGGCGACTCAAGGAGCGCGGTATCTGGCTGGCGGGCACGGCGGACAGTGCCGAGCGGGACCTGCACGATGCCGACCTGGGCGGGCCACTGGCGTTGGTGGTCGGGGGCGAAGGGCAGGGCCTGCGCCGCCTGACGGCCGAGACCTGCGACTACCTGCTGCGCATTCCGATGCAGGGCACGGTCAGCAGCCTGAACGTTTCGGTGGCCACCGGTGTGTGTCTGTTTGAAGTTGTTCGCCAGAGGGCCAATTCGTGAAATTAGTTTCCGATATTTGCATCGAGGTTCCCGCTTGGGTTGAACCTTATGTTGATCAATGGTCAGGCCGAACGGAAGGCGCCGAGGCTGCGATGTCGCTCGCGGTTGCCTTGTCCGCGGAAAATATCAAGCGCGGGACGGGCGGCCCGTTCGGCGCCGTCGTGGTCGATGAGCGCAACGGACGTTTGCTGGGGGTC
>JASFSI010000171.1:0-4867 GCA_050114495.1 Lysobacterales bacterium
GGCGCGACCCGGAGCTGTTGCCGCTGGAACTGCGGCGCACTGAATTCCGCGAGATATACGAACCGTTCGACCAGGCTGAGGCTGCGCGGCAGTCGGAGCGCTGCCTGGACTGCGGCAATCCATACTGCGAATGGAAGTGTCCCGTACACAACTACATTCCAAACTGGCTGAAACTCGCCGCCGAGGACCGCATCGAAGAAGCGGCCGAATTGTGTCACGAAACCAACAGCCTGCCGGAAGTCTGCGGCCGGATCTGCCCACAGGACCGCCTGTGCGAACAGGCTTGTACGCTGGCCACCGGTTTCGGCGCCGTCACCATCGGCGCGGTCGAGCGCTACATCGTCGACGAGGCCTTCAAGCGCGGCTGGCGGCCGGATCTTTCCGCCGTCGAGAAGCAGCCGTGGCGGGTTGCGATCGTCGGGGCCGGACCCGCCGGACTGGCCTGCGCCGACGTCCTGGCACGCAACGGCGTGGCGTCCACTGTCTACGACCGTTATCCCGAAATCGGCGGCCTGCTCAGTTTTGGAATCCCTGAATTCAAGCTCGAACTGGCGGTCATGCAGCGGCGGCGCGCGGTGCTGGAAGAAGCCGGCGTAAAGTTCCGGCTGAGCTGCGAGGTCGGGCGTGACGTCACGATGGATGAGCTGCTCGAATCATACGACGCGGTGTTCCTGGGCACCGGCACCTACCGGCCGGTTGAAGCCCGCCTGCCCGGCACCGAGAAAGGCGGTATCGTGCCGGCGCTCGAATTCCTGATCGGGCAAACCGCCGACCAACACAAACTGGACCTGCCCGCTTATCCGCTGATCGACCTGGGCGGTGAACAGGTCCTGGTGCTCGGCGGCGGAGATACCGCGATGGATTGCCTCAGAACCGCCCTGCGCCAGGGCGCCGAGCGCGTGACCTGCGTTTACCGCCGCGACCAGGAAAACATGCCGGGCTCGCGCCGCGAGGTAAAACACGCGATGAAGGAAGGCGTGCATTTCGAATTCAACACCTCCCCGCTCCGCCTGGTGCACGAGGGTGGCCGCCTGACCGGGCTCGAGGTCGTCCGCACACGGCTGATTGAAACCGAGGGCGGTCGGGCGCGCCCCGAGCCGATCGAGGGCAGCGAAGAAATCATTCCAGCCAGTACCGTCATATTCGCCTTCGGTTACCGGCCCAGCCCGCCGGACTGGCTTCGGGACCTGGGCGTCGAAATCGAAGACAGCGGCCTCGTGCAAATGCCGGGTCGTCTGCCGGGCCAGACCAGCAACCCGTCGATCTTTGCCGCCGGCGACATGGTTCGAGGTTCGGACCTGGTGGTGACGGCCATTGCAGATGCGCGCGAATGCGCGCTCTCGATCATCCAGCACCTCGAAAATCGCTGAGTCAGCCTTAAGGGCCCCATTCTGCGTTTACACGTTGACGTATGTCATCTCGCAGGCGCGAACCTTGCCGCAACATGAGAAAGTGCGAAAACGCTACTGCAGAATTCGGTCCGGGGCGACACCAAGATGAGCAAAATGACCGCAGAAAAAGCCTCTTCCGAGGCATTCATCCCCTTGATGCATGAGTTGGCCGCCGCCTACCAGGCCTTCTCCCTTTACGACGCGGAAGGACTTCGTGCCTCCGGTGCGGGCCTTACGCCCTCACAGGCGCGCGTCGTGTTCACACTGGGCGGCACGGAAGGCATGACCTGCAAGGAGATCGGCGATATTACGCTGATCACCAAGGGAACACTGACCGGCGTGGTTGACCGGCTCGAGGAAAAAGGACTGGTGGAGCGATGGTCCGTCGAAGGCGACGGCCGCAAGACCATCGTGGCGCTGACCGGTGACGGCGAGGCGGTTTACGAAGCCGAGTACCCCCGTCACATTGCCTTTCTCAAAGACAAGTTCGACGCACTGAGCGCTCGCGACCGCAAGCAGGCGACCAGCCTGCTCGCCCGTATTCGCAACTTGTTCTGATTCAAAGCGGCGCAGCAGCACCGCGAGGTCGAGGTAATGGACTGGTCGATCTTCCTCTGGCTGCTGGCCGTCCTGATCGTGCTGGCCGGTGTGGCCGGTACCGTGATCCCGGCATTGCCCGGCGCACCCCTTGTATTCGCAGGCCTGTTCCTCGGCGCATGGATCGGTGGCTTCCAGGCGGTCGGCTGGTTCACTGTCGGTATCCTGGGCGCGCTCGCTCTGGCGGCCTGGGTCGTCGATTTTATTGCCAGCGCCTTGGGCGCGCGGTACCTGGGCGCCTCGGTGCGAGCGTTCTGGGGCGCTGCCATCGGCGCGATCGCGGGCCTGTTTTTCGGATTGCCGGGCTTCCTGCTCGGTCCGTTCATCGGCGCGGTCATCGGCGAGCTGAGCGGCGGCGCGGACATCGTGCGATCCGGCCGCGCAGGCCTCGGCGCCTGGCTCGGCATGATCGTCGCCACGGCGCTGAAGCTCGCCCTGGTTTTCCTGATGATCGGGATTTTTACCCTTTCACTTTTCTCCACAGCGCCCGGCTGATAATCCGCAGCTTGTTGCGCAGATCAAAGCGGCGGACATTGGTCTGCACGGTGCCGACCGTGAACTGCGTCTTCTTTGAATAGTCGATGCGAACATCCACGATCACCGGGTAGCGATCCTTCATCATGGCGATAATGCTGTCCAGGCCCTGCTCGATTTCCCCGTCGTTCGCGATCTGCACGAAGCCGCAGCCGGTCGCCTCGGCGAACAGCCGAAAATCGAGTGCCGCCAGGTCTGTGCAGGTCGTCCGCTGGTAGGGCATCTGCTGGGCCTGGGCGATCTGGGACAGTTCGCCGTCATTGAACACGAACCAGGCGACGGGCAGGCCGTTGCTGACCGCCGTAACCGACTCCATCGCGGTCATCATGAACGCGCCGTCGCCGACGATCCCCACGACCTGCCGATCGGGCTGCACCAGTTTCGCCCCGATCGTGGCCGGAACGCAGTAGCCCATGCAATTGAAGTCCGTGGGCGACAGGTAGCTGCCGCCGGCCGGCATGGGCATCAGCTCGGCCGTCAGGAAGGTGTGGTTGCCGTCGTCCGCCACCACGATGGCATCGTCCTCGAGCCGCTCGCGCAGCGCGGTGAAAAACCGCGCCGGGTTTACCCGGTCTTTGGAATCGTGCTTGAACCATTCCTGCAGCCACGCCGCCTTGTCCGCGGCGATCGACTCCGCCAGCGCGCTAAAATCGCGGGCCTCGCCGTCTGCTACCAGCCGCTCGGCAATCGCGGGCAGCGCGTCACGCGCATCGGCATGAACCGCTACGGCTGTTTCGTAGTTGCGCCCGATCGCCCCGACGTTGATGTCGACATGCACCAGGTTTTTCGGCGGCACGGCGCCGTAACTGCCCGTGCAAATCTCCGCGAACCGTGTACCCACGGCGAGCATGGCGTCACAAGCGGCAAAAGCATTGCGCGCGGCCGGCACCGCCGAGGGCCCGAAACCCATTCCGGTGTGCAGCGGGTGGTTCCCCGGAAAAGCCGAAAGACCCTGCAGGGTCGTCGCCACGGGTGCCCCCAGGTGTTCGGCGATGCGCACGATATCCGGGATGACGTCGCGCGCACCCCAGCCCACGAAAATGCCGGGGCGCTCGGCGGCGGCCAGCAGCTTCACGGCTTTTTCGACCGCTTCCTCGTCCAGGGCAGGCCGGTCGATCGTGGCGTCGAATCCGGGAATCTCACCGGCCTCGCCGGTCAGCAACTGCAGGTTCGCGGGCAATTCGATGTATACCGGACCGGGTTCGCCTTCGATAGCCGTTCTCCAGGCCCGGTAGACCGTGCTGACCACCTCGTCGTAGCTCTCGATCCTATAGCTCGCCTTGGTCAGGGTCCGCATCAGGGCCTGCTGGTCCACTTCGTGCAGCTGAAAACCCTGCTTCAGGTCGGTTCGCACGCCGCCGGAAATCACCAGCATCGGTATGCCGTCCAGAAAGGCCTCGCCGATACCGCTCATCGCGTGCGTCAGTCCCGCCGCCGGCACCACCACCAGTACGCCTACCTGGTCCGAAACGCGAGAGACCGCATCCGCCATGAACGAAGCGCCCCCTTCGTGCGTCACCAGCAAGGGACGAATCTGCTCGGACCCGCGCAATTCGTCGTACAACTCGATGTTGTGCACGCCCGGTATGCCGAAGGTGTAGCGGACACCGAGTTGCTCCAGTGCGTGACGAACCAGCCAGGCGGCGGTTTTTTTCATCGTGCGGTCTCCAACCCAATCGAACCCTTTGAGTTTATCCGGAATATCCCCCGCGCTCGAATCATTCCGGGTATTCTGCTGCGGCTGGCTGCCTCGCCGGTGTTTTTTCTCTCGCCGGCCATCTTTCGATCTGTTTCAGGACATCATGAAATCGCGCAGCTGAGCGAATTGACCCGGAAGGGTGACGGATTGAACCTCCAGGTCGCGAACGGCTTCCAGCTCCGGCGGCAGCGGTACTTCGATGGCCAGGGTTTCTTCCAGCACCTCGAGGAACTTGGCCGGGTGGGCCGTGCACAGGAACACCCCTTCCTCGCCCGGACCGAGGGCGCGCTGCAGTGCCTGCCAGGCCAGCGCGGAGTGCGGATCCGCCAGGTAACCGGAGCGATACAGGCTACGCACCGCCGAGCGGGTCTCTTCGTCGCCCAGCGAAGTCGATTCCAGCAGGCCGGTCAAACGCAGACCGTGGCTGCGCTCCAGTTCCAGCACGCGGGGAAAGTTGTTGGGCAGCGAGATGTCCATCGCGTTGGTGATCGTGGCAACGGTCGGACGGGGATCCCAGGATCCGCTGGCCAGGAAACGCGGAACGGTGTCGTTGACGTTGGTGGCCGCGATCATGCGCTTGAAGGGCAGCCCGATGCGCCGCGCGATCAGCCCGGCGGTCACGTTGCCGAAGTTGCCGCTCGGTACC
>JASFSI010000172.1:0-4854 GCA_050114495.1 Lysobacterales bacterium
CATACACCTCGGTGGGCCGGCCGCGCTGTTCTGGATGCTGGTGACCGCGATGGTCGGCATGACCACCAAGTTCGTGGAGGTGACCCTTTCACACAAATACCGGGAATTCACCGAGGACGGAACGGCCGCAGGCGGCCCGATGTACTACATGAAAAACCGCCTGAACATGAAATGGATGGCGGTGATCTTCGCCCTGGCAACGATCATCAGTTCATTTGGAACCGGCAACATGCCGCAGATCAACAGCATTTCCAACTCCATGAACGCGGCATTTGGTGTACCGCCGGCATTCACCGGGCTGGTGCTCGCGATCCTCCTGGGCATGATCATCCTGGGCGGCATCAAGCGCATTGCGGCAGTGACTTCCCGCCTGGTTCCCCTCATGGCCGTCATTTATTTCTTTGGCGCGCTTTCGGTGATCTTCTACAACGCCGAAAACATCGTTCCATCGATCACCGCCATCGCCAGCGGCATATTCACCGGCTCGTCGGCGACCGGCGGATTCCTCGGCGCGACACTGGCTTACGCGATCAACCGCGGCGTGAACCGCGGTTTGTTCTCCAACGAGGCAGGCCAGGGCAGCGCACCCATCGCGCACGCAGCAGCCAAGGCCGACCACCCGGTTTCCGAGGGCATGGTCGCAATCCTGGAACCGTTTATCGACACAATCATCATCTGCAGCCTGACCGGCCTGGTGCTGCTCTCGTCAGGCGTCTGGGCCGAGAAACATGACAACCTGTTCCAGCGAACCGATCTGTACGTGGTTTCCGGGCACTACGACGAGAACATCGAAGCACAACGCGACCAGCTCGCCAACTTCCTCAACCCCAACGCCGAGTCGGATGTGCAACTGTTCGACGGTGAACTGACGATCGAAAACGGCGGCATCACGGACGACGTCACGATCATCCACGCCCGCTCCGTGGCCGAGGCCGTGCGCGTCTTCGACGAGTCAACCGGCCTGGTTTACAGCGGTGCCCTGCCCGTCGAGAACGGGCGGATATTCAGCGCCGAGAACGGTATCAGCTTCGAGGGCCGTTCCCTGGTCCACAGTGCGCCGCTGACCACCATCGCCTTCAGCCGCGGCTTCCTGGGAGACGCCGGCAGTTACATCATCCCGATCAGCCTGCTGCTGTTCGCGTTTTCCACCGCGATCGCCTGGTCTTACTACGGTGATCGCGCGGTGACCTTCCTGTGGGGCGTCCAGTACGTGCGTTACTACCGCATGGTTTACGTGCTGGGTTTCTTCGCCGCGGCGATCATCGACACGACGATTATCTGGACCTTTTCGGGTATCGCGATCGCCCTGATGACCATTCCCAATATCATCGGCATCCTGATGCTGCACCGGGAAATGAAGGCGGAAGTGCGGAACTACTGGGAAACGATGGATTTCTCAGATAAGGACAAAACCGTCTGAGCCGCGGAAGTCCGCTCAATTTTCTACTGCCTGCAACGGCAGGTGGCTGGTCCCGGAACAGGCGCTTTGATTATTACGTTTCACTAAAGTATTGACCCCGGTCAACAAGGCTTCCATTTCGTTTCGGGACAATCGGGGCGTCAACGGGCAAACCGGAATCACTGTTCATGAAGTGGCCATCCGCGTATGCGCCTGGCGAGCAATCGACTGCGGGGACAAAAGTCGGACGCGAAGCCAAACGCTCCAAGGGAGTGTCGCATTACTGCGACACCGTTCCGTACACCTGTAATCATCGCCCATTCCGAAAACTCTCCGGGAACCCGGGTTCAACCCTGCCCAGGCTTGCACGCGCGACACAGCTGCGTTCCGGACCCTTTCGAGGACTCAGCCTGTGGTCGAAATAATCTCCATCATCATTACCACCATCGTCGTTTTCGCGGGAGTCGACCTGCTGCTGCGCATGCTGCTGAACAAATCGCGCGAAGCCCAGCTCAGGAAAGAGCGTGCACAGGCGCTGGACACGGGCCTCAGGCTGGATGTCAGCGAGGAAGCCCCGACGCTGAAACGGGTCGAACTCGAAAATCCCAAAGCACGGATCCTTGCCGTCGACGACGAAGCCATCATCCTGGACAGCTTTCGCAAGATGCTGGTCATGGGCGGCTACAGCATCGACACCGTCGAGTACGGGCCCGAAGCGCTCGGCCTGATTCGAGAGAACGACTACGACTTCGTCTTTACCGACCTGAAGATGCCCGGCATGGACGGCGTCGAAGTCACGAAATCCGTGAAGCACCTGCGGCCGGATATCGATGTCATCGTGATCACCGGTTACGCCACGATCGAAACCGCGGTCGAGACCGTCAAGGTCGGCGCCATGGATTACGTCGAGAAACCGTTTACCGAGGACGAACTGCTGGAATTCGTCAACAAGGCGCTGATCAGGCGGCAAGACCGGCAGGAGCGCGAAATGCGCCACACCATCCGGTTGATCAAACCGGGCACCAGCGAATCGAAGTCCCGTTTCGAACTGAATGTCCCTGCCGGCGCATTCGTTTCGCCGCAACACGCCTGGGCCAAGATCGAGCTGAACGGTATCGTGCTCGTCGGACTGGACGACCTGATCCGCAAGCTCTACGGCCGCGCCGAAAGCATCGAACTGCCGGTTCGAGGGCGCAGGATCAAACGGGGCGATACGCTTTTTACCGTCAGCTACGGCGAACTCAAGCTGAACATTCCCTCTCCGCTTAGCGGGACCGTCACTGCGGTCAACGACGAACAGGAAGAACACCCCGAGTGGCTGGCCGTCAAACCGTTCACGCTCAGCTGGATGTGCGGAATCGAACCGAGTGACCTGGCCGCCGAACTGCCCGCCATGAAGATCGGGCGCGATGCGGTGGAGTGGTACCAGGAAGAACTGGACCGCTACAGCCGGCTGGCGGATGAACTGGGCACCGAGCCGGCCACCGAAGACTCTCCGGATGAGGACGTTCCAGCGACCAATGAAAATCCCGGCCGGCAGAAGCTGCTGAGCCGTTACTCGGAGTCATTCCTGAAATGAACCCTGCAAGCAAACCCGGCGCACGGCGCCTTGCCCATAAACGCAGGAACGGGGGCATCATGTCCATTTTACGTATCACGCTGGCGGCGCTGCTGTTGGCAGCCCTCTCATTCCCGGCCATCTCCAACCAGACCGACCCGATCGAGGCGACATCGCCGGACGATTCTGCAGAAGTCAAAACAAAGCCGAAACGAAAACCGATTCCGAAGGACATCGTATTCGAGTCACCGACGGGTGACGTCCTGTTTCCGCACCGGCTGCACATGAAGAACAAGTGCAGCACCTGTCACCACCAGATCCGGGCCAAGGACTTACACTCGCCGCACGAAGAGTACCTGCAATCCACCTGGATCGACTGCCACCAGTGCCACAAGACGGACCCGGATACCGACAACGTCTACTACACCTGCAACAACTGCCACCACGCCCATCCGCAGAGCACGCGCGATGAAACGCACAGCCCGAAGGTCGTGGTGCACAAAAGCTGCTGGAAATGTCACGAAGCAGGGACCGGCCCGGAGGCCAGCGCCCGCTGCAGCTACTGCCACGGCAACGTGGACAAAGTAAAGGACGCGAAGGCGCCCTGAGCCCGTAAGCGAAGAATCAAAAAACGGAGCCGAAATGGACAGACGAGATTTTTTTAAAACATCGCTGGTCGCCGGGGGAGCCGCGGTCACGGGTCGCGAGGCCCGGGCCCAGGAAGAAGCGCATCCTGAAGAGTTCGTCGGAATTCTGGTCGACACGACACGCTGCATCGGCTGCAGGTCCTGCGAAGTGGCCTGCGGCAAAACGTGGGGCCTTCACGTTCCCGATCCGGAGAACGACGGCGCAATGGAGCACGAACGGACCACCAGCGACGATCAGTACATGATCGTCAACCGCTACGAAACCGACGTCGGCGAGGTATTCGTCAAGAAGCAATGCATGCACTGCCACCAGCCGGCCTGCGCCGCGGCCTGCCCCACGGAAGCGATGAAGAAGCACGAAAACGGCCCGATTACCTGGGACGGCGACAAGTGCATCGGCTGCCGCTTCTGCATGGTTTCCTGCCCCTTCGACATTCCCAAGTTCGAGTACGGGGACTGGAACCCCGAACTGAAGAAATGCACGATGTGTTTCGAGCGCCTGAAAGAAGGTGAGCAGCCGGCCTGCGTCGCGTCCTGCCCCACCGACACACTGATGTTCGGCACACAGGTGCAGAACCTTTCAATAGCGCGGCACCGTATCGCCCGCCATCCGGATCAATATGTTCCGCACATCTACGGCGACCGCGAAGTCGGCGGCACCGGTTACATCTACCTGTCGGCGGTTCCGTTCGAGCAACTCGGCTTCCGGATGGATCTCGGCAGCACACCCTATCCGGAATACACCCGCGAATTCCTGTACGCCGTACCGGCCATCCTGTTCGGCGTGCCGGCATTCCTGCTGGCGCTCAACGCGATGACCGGCGCCGCGCGCGGCGACCCCGAGAGCGACTTTGGCTATGAACCGGAATTCGGGGAGGATGAATAAATGTCCCAGTTAGCAACAGTCAATCCCGGTGTCGGCCAGATTTTCAGCTTCCTGATCAGGGAACTGAAGCCGCGGGGACCCATTTTCACGCCTTTCAATATCATCACCGGGGCCATCATGCTGGTCGGCGCCTATGTGCTGGTCATGCGGTTCATCTTCGGCCTCGGCTCGGTTACCAACCTGTCACAGGATTTCCCCTGGGGCCTGTGGCTGGGTTTCGACGTCGTAACCGGCGTCGCGCTGGCAGGCGGAGCCTACGTTATCACCTACACGGTATACGTGATGCGCGTCGAACAGTACCACTCGATCGTGCGTGTGACCGTGCTGAACAGCCTGCTGGCCTACATGTTCTACGGCAGCGCGC
>JASFSI010000173.1:0-4842 GCA_050114495.1 Lysobacterales bacterium
CGAACAGAACGCTCAGCAAGGTGCCGAGCAGCAGGAAAGACAGGACAATACGGCTTCTTAATCTACGACGATACTTCATCCGGTTCGACCAGCCGATAACCGATCCCGTGCCGCGTCTGGATCATGTTGCTTCCGAAAGGCTTGTCGATCGCGCTTCTGAGGGAGTGGATATGCACGCGCAGGCTGTCGCTGTCCGGCATCTCCTCGCCCCAGACTTCCATTTCCAGCTCCGCACGAGAGACGACGTTCGGCGACGCTTCCATCAGGCTGCGCAGCAGCTTGAGCCCAATGGGGTTGAGATAGATTTCCTCGCCTCCGCGCGTGACGTTGAGCGTATCCAGGTTGTAGGTCAGGTCACCGACCCTGAGTTCGCGCGGACTACGGCGGCGGCCCCGGCCGGAGAGCACTTTCAGCCGGGCAGCAGCTTCCTGCAGCTCAAACGGCTTGACCAGGTAATCGTCCGCGCCGGTTTCGAAACCCGCAAGCTTGTCCTGCAAGCGGTCGCGAGCCGTCAGCATCAGGACAGGCGTATCTTTTCCGGCTTCCTCCCTCAGCTTGCGGCAGACTTCGAGACCGTCCATGCCCGGCAGCGCCAGGTCGAGGACAATGGCGTCGAAATCGTTGACGACAGCAAGATGCAGTCCCGTGATGCCGTCGCCGGCAAAATCCACGGTGTGGCCGCTGTCTTCGAGGTAGTCGCCGAGGTTCGCGGCGATATCGGGGTTGTCTTCAATGATCAGGATGCGCATCACTCAGTACTCGTCGCCCAGGACCTCCACATCTTCGAGCCCCTTGGTCAGCGAATCGATATCACCGCCCTCGTCGAGCTTGATCATGAGGCGTACTTCGTTGGCCGAATCGGCATGGCGCAGGGCATCGTCATAGGAAATCTGGCCGGCCTTGTACATATTGAACATGCACTGATCGAACGTGATCATGCCATGGTGACCCGAATCGCGCATCACGAGTTTCAGCTGGTCGATTTCACCCTTGCGGATCAGGTCCTTCACGAGCGGCGTTGCCATGAGCACTTCGAACGCAGCCCAGCGCCGCGAACCATCGAGTGAAGGAATCAACTGCTGGGCAATCGTGGCCTTCAGGTTGAACGACAGGTCCAGCAGGATCTGCTCCTGCTGTTCATCCGGGAAAAAGTGCAGGATACGGTCCATGGCCTGGTTGGCGTTGTTTGCGTGCAGCGTGGCCAGGACAAGGTGCCCCGTCTCCGAGAACGTGATCGCATGCTCCATGGTTTCCCGCGTGCGAATCTCACCGATCAGTATCACGTCGGGTGCCTGGCGCAGGGTGTTTCTCAGGGCCACCTCGAACGACTCCGTATCGATACCGACTTCGCGCTGGGTAACCAGGCTCTTGCCGTGCACGTGCACGTACTCGATCGGATCCTCGATCGTGATGATATGGCCGGTCATGCGCTGGTTACGGTAACCGACCATCGCGGCCATGGACGTGGATTTACCGGTACCGGTGGCACCGACGAACATGATGATGCCGCGTTTTTCGAGCGACAGTTCCTGCATCACGTTGGGACAGCCGAGTTCCTCGAAAGTCGGTATACGGGTCTCGATGCGGCGGGCTACGAGCCCGGTCATTCCCTGCTGCACGAAAGCACTGATCCTGAAGCGCACTTCGGGGCCCAGCGAATAGGCAAACTGCAATTCCTGGGTGTTGCGGAATATTTCACGCTGCCGCTCGCCCATGATGCCAAGTACAGCTTCCTGCGCTGTCTCGGCTGTCAGCAGGTCGGTTGAAATCGGTTTGATCTTGCCGTGGACCTTGATGCAGGGCGGTGCACCGACGGTGACGAACAGATCGGAACCAACCTCTTCGTGGAGTTGTTTTAACCAGCTGTCTACGACGTTCATGCTCCTTCCTCCTAGCGGAACATCATCTTGTCGACGGCCCGCCTGGCCGCCTCAAGCTTGTTGATGAGTCCGCGCTGTACGAGCGTTTCCAGCGCCTGGTCGAGCGTCTGCATGCCGGCGTTCTGACCGGTCTGGATCGCCGAGTACATCTGGGCGACCTTATCCTCACGAATCAGGTTGCGAATCGCCGGCGTAGCCACCATGATCTCCCAGGCAGCAATACGGCCGCCGCCAATCCGTTTCAGCAGCGTCTGCGTGATGACAGCCTTCAGGGATTCGGACAGCATCGAGCGCACCATGGACTTTTCACCGGTGGGGAACACGTCGATGATGCGGTCGATGGTCTTGGGCGCCGAGCTGGTATGCAGCGTCGAAAACACGAGGTGGCCGGTTTCCGAAGCCGTCAGTGCGAGCCGGATCGTCTCGATGTCACGCATCTCGCCAACCAGGATGATATCCGGGTCTTCGCGCAGCGCCGCGCGCAGGGACTGGTTGAAACCGTGCGTGTCCCGGTTGACTTCGCGCTGGTTGATCACGCACTTTTTCGACTTGTGCACGAACTCGATCGGGTCCTCGATCGTCAGCACGTGTCCTTCAACGGTGTTGTTCAAATGGTCGATCATCGCGGCAAGCGTGGTCGATTTACCGGAACCGGTGGGTCCGGTCATCAGGATCAGGCCCCGCGGGGCTGAGATGATCTCCCTGAAAATCGGCGGTGCGCCCACGTCTTCGAGTGTCCAGATTTTCTCGGGAATGGTACGCATGACCCCGCCGACGCCGCGGTCGTGGTGAAAGCAGTTGACACGAAACCGGGCGAGACCCTTGACGGCATAGGAATAGTCGACTTCCAGATTGGCTTCGAAGTCGCGGCGTTGCTGGTCACTCATCGTGCTGTACAGCAACTCCTGCAACTGGGCGGTGTCCAGAGCCGGCAGCGTCAGCCGCCTGATGTCGCCGTCGACGCGGATCATCGGAGGCAAGCCCGAAGACAGGTGAAGGTCAGATGCGTTGTTCTTGACAGCAAACGCGAGAAGTTCAGCAATATCCATATTCTCTCCTTGGACAGCCTGTCGCGTTACAATGCGTCAAAACCATCCGGGAACGAATTTCCGGTCCATGAAAAACACTTAACGGTCATAACGATAGTTCATGCCAAGTCTGCCTGCAAGATGAACAACTTGAAAGAAAATCTTGAGACTATCCGTACACGGATCGAATCGGCCTGTCGAAGAGCGGAAAGAAACCCCTCGGACGTGCGGATTCTCGCGGTCAGCAAGCGTCATTCCGTCGACCGGATCCGCGCCCTGCACGCCCTCGGGCAGGCAGCCTTTGGCGAGAATTATGTCCAGGAAGCCGTGGCCAAGGTCAAGCAACTGCAGGATCTGCACATCGAGTGGCATTACATCGGCCCGCTGCAGTCCAACAAGACCAGGGAAGCCGCGGCTCATTTCGCCTGGGTACAGAGCGCAGACCGGGAAAAAATCCTGAAACGGCTTTCCGGCCAGCGACCGCAACAACTGTCACCGCTGAATATCTGCATCCAGGTCAATATCGACCGCGAACCGCAAAAAGCCGGTGTGCTGCCGGAGGATACCGAGACCCTGGCGCGGCTGTGCACGAAATTGCCGGGGCTGAAACTGCGCGGATTGATGTGTATTCCACGCATCGGCTCCGACGAACATGACCCGGCCGACAGCTACCGCCGCACAAAGGAGCTTTTTGACCAATTGCGCCATTCCGGCCTGGAGATCGATACGCTCTCGATGGGCATGTCGGCAGACCTGGAGGCCGCCGTACTCCATGGCAGCACGATGGTTCGCGTCGGCACCGACCTGCTCGGACCACGCCCCGAACCCGGGCCGGCTTGATGCTGATCGCATTCATCGGTGGTGGAAATATGGCGACGGCCCTGATCGGCGGGCTGGTCAATCCACCCCGTGCCCATATAAAAATTCATGTTTCGGACCCCGACGAAAACGCCCGGCGCCACCTGGAGTCGACCTTCCGGATCAGGACGTTTACCGAATCGACGCGCGCCATTGATGGCGCGGACGTCATCCTGCTGGCAATCAAACCCCAGATCATGCCGGTCGTCCTGGATGAGCTTCGTGGGCTGGTGCGGCCCGGTCAGCTGGTCTTGTCGATCGCCGCCGGCACCACGATCGAGCGGATTCAGGAACACCTCGGGCCCGATATCGACGTGATCCGCTCCATGCCGAACACACCCGCGCTGATCGGTCACGGCATCAGTGGCGTGGTCGCGGGCAGCAGCTGCAGCGCTGCGCAAAGACAGCAGGCCGAGGAAATACTCGGCGCCGCGGGCGAAGTCGTCTGGCTGGAAGATGAAACCCTGATGGACGCCGTAACCGCCATCTCGGGGACCGGGCCGGCCTATTTCTTTTTGCTGACCGAGGTGCTGGCCGATGCAGCGCGGGAAATGGGCCTGCCGGTCGAGACGGCCCGGCGACTGGCCTCCGCGACCTGTGTCGGTGCGGGCGCCATGCTCGCGAGTGACCCCGGGGAAGCAGCGGAGCTGCGGCGCAGGGTGACGTCCCCGAACGGCACGACGCACGCGGCCATGACGCTGCTGGAAGCCGAAGGCTACCGTGAACTGGTTCAGCGCGCGGCCGAGGCCGCACGCAAGAGAAGCTCGGAACTGTCCAGGGAGTAATTATGAATTCGAGTTTCGCTTCTGCCTTTTCTTACCTGGTGAGCACCCTGATCAGCCTCTACGCCACGGCCGTTCTTCTGCGCCTGCTGCTGCAATGGGTGCGCGCGGACTTCTACAACCCGGTGTGCCAGTTCCTGGTGAAAATCACCAACCCGGTGCTGATCCCGTTGCGCCGCGTGGTGCCGTCCATTGGCCGCATCGATACGGCTTCCGTCCTGCTGCTGCTTTTACTGGAAGTGCTGAGGATCTGGGTCCTGGGAATCCTGGCGCAAGCAGCCATCAGCCCCTTGG
>JASFSI010000174.1:0-4809 GCA_050114495.1 Lysobacterales bacterium
CGGCCTCTTGAATGCGCCAGGCCGGTATTGAACGCGTCGCTGACACCGCGGCCTGCGCTTTGCATCACCGTCAGCCGGGCGTCGTTTCGGGGCAGTCCGCCGATCGCGCCGTCGTTGCTGTGGTCGTCCACGACCAGCAGTTCCAGGTCACGGCAGCTTTGCGCCAGAATGCTGTCGGCCGCCTCGGCGAGCCAGGCGCCGCCGTTGCGCACCGGCATCACCACGGAAACCAGCGGACTCATGGCGCGGACGGGTTTACGGCTCAAGCCTCCGGGCGCATGTACGGAAAGAGCAGCACGTCACGGATCGACGGCGAATCCGTGAACAGCATCACCAGCCGGTCGATACCGATGCCCTCGCCCGCCGTGGGCGGCATGCCGTACTCCAGGGCCCGGATGTAATCGGCATCGTAATGCATCGCTTCCAGGTCACCAGCATCTTTCTCTGCGACCTGCGCCTGAAAACGTTCCGCCTGGTCCTCGGGATCGTTGAGCTCGGAAAAGCCGTTCGCGATTTCACGGCCGCAGATAAACAGCTCGAAGCGATCGGTGACGTGCGGGTCTTCGTCGTTGCGCCTCGACAGCGGAGAAACCTCGGTCGGGTACTGCGTGACGAACGTCGGCTGAACGAGTTGGTCCTCGACCGTTTCCTCGAATAGTTCCATCAGCAGGCGTCCCGCCCCCCAGCTCCTCTCGGTGTGAATCTGCAAGCCGTCGCAGGCTGAGCGCAGAAAGCCCACGTCGCGCAGGTCGGCGTCGGCCATTTTCGGGTTGTAGCGGCGCACGGCTTCCTCGACCGTCATGCGCTCGTAAGGACCCTTGAAATCGATTTCCGCACCCTGGTAGCTGATCGTGCTGCCGCCGGTCACGGCGACCGCCATCTCGCTCAGCATGGCCTCGGTCAGCTCGATCAGGTCGTTGTAGTCGGCAAACGCCCAGTAGAATTCCAGCATCGTGAACTCGGGGTTGTGCTTCGTCGAGACACCCTCGTTGCGGAAGTTCCGGTTGATCTCGTAGACCCGGCCCAGCCCGCCGACGATCAGGCGCTTCAGATAAAGCTCCGGAGCCACGCGCAGGTACATCTGCAGGTCCAGCGCATTGTGATGCGTCACGAACGGCCGTGCCGTGGCGCCACCGGGGATCGGGTGCATCATCGGCGTTTCCACTTCGAGGAACTCGCGGCACGGCCCTTCCATGAAGGAGCGAATGAAGGTGATGATCTTCGAGCGTGTGCGAAAAACCGCGCGCGAATCCTCGTTCATGATCAGGTCGACGTAACGCTGCCGGTAACGGTGCTCGGTGTCGGTCAGCCCGTGCCATTTCTCGGGCAGCGGGCGCAGCGCCTTGGCCAGCAGCCGGACCTCCGTCGCACGAATCGACAGTTCCCCTTTCTGGGTGCGCATGACACGTCCGCGCGCAGCGACGATATCGCCCACGTCCCAGCGCTTGAATTCCTGGTACACGCCCTCGGGAAGGTTGTCACGCTGCAAGACGAGCTGGATCGAGCCGCCGCGATCCTGCAGCCGGACGAAGGCGATTTTTCCCATCACGCGCTTGGCCATCATGCGCCCGGCAACGGAAAATTCGTCCTCGACGGATTCCAGTTCCTCCGCCGTCGCGTCCTCGAAGCGGACATGCAGCACATTGCTGACGGTATCGCTCTTGAAATCGTTCGGGAACGCCTGCCCGTTTTCACGCAGTGCGTCGAGCTTGCCGCGCCGTTCCGCGATCAGCCGGTTTTCTTCGTTTTCCTGGACGTTCTGGTCCGATTTGTCGTTCATGGTTCTATAAACCCTGTTTGAGAGAAGCCTCGACGAAGTTGTCGAGATCGCCGTCCAGCACGGACTGGGTGTTGCCCACTTCCACGCCGGTGCGCAGATCCTTGATCCGCGACTGGTCGAGCACGTAGGAACGGATCTGGCTACCCCAGCCAATATCTGATTTCTCGTCTTCGAGCTGCTGGTGCGCCTCGCGTTTCTTCTGCATCTCGTGCTCGTACAGCTTGGCGCGCAGCTGTTTCATCGCGTGGTCACGGTTCTTGTGCTGGGAGCGGTCGTTCTGGCACTGCACGACGATGCCGGTCGGCATGTGCGTCATGCGCACCGCGGAATCCGTCGTATTCACGTGCTGCCCGCCGGCGCCCGAGGCGCGGTAGACATCCACGCGGATATCCGCCGGGTTGAGATCGATCTCGATGTTGTCGTCGATCTCCGGTGAGACGAATACCGCGGCGAAGGACGTATGCCGCCGGTTGCCCGAATCAAAGGGCGATTTGCGCACGAGCCGGTGCACGCCGGTCTCGGTGCGGCACCAGCCGTAAGCGTATTCGCCGCTGATGTGCACGGTGGCGCTCTTGATACCGGCGACCTCGCCGGAAGAAACCTCGACCAGGTCCGTTTTCCAGCCCCGGCGCTCCGCCCAGCGCAGGTACATGCGCAGAAGCATCTCGGCCCAGTCCTGGGCCTCGGTGCCGCCGGACCCGGCCTGTATATCCAGGAAACAGGCACTGGAGTCCATTTCACCCGAAAACATGCGTTCGAACTCCAGGCGCTCCACCCGCACCCGCATGGCTTCGAGGTCTTCCATCACGGCGTCGGCCGTCTCCTCGTCTTTTTCCTCGATGGCCAGTTCCAGCATCTCCGCGGCGTCTTCCAGCCCGGTGCGAAGCTCGTCCAGCGTGCGGACGATATTTTCCAGGCGCGAACGTTCACGGCCCAGGTCCTGGGCTTTTTCAGGGTCGTTCCAGATATTCGGATTCTCGAGCTCCCGCCGGACTTCCTCGAGTCGGTCGCGCTTTAGCGGGTAGTCAAAGGTACCCCCTAAGCGCCTCGCTGCGCTGTGAGAGGTCTTCTACAAGGCTGGTGTGCAGGTTGGTTTCCACGCGATACTTCCTTTTATTCGAGGCGCTGCATTTTACACCAGCAGACGCACGAACATAACTTATCTATACTGTAGCGATTCAAACGCAACGCGGCCGGATGGCCGATGAAAACCACGAGGAAATACCATGTCGAAAACACGCATGCTCCTTTCATCCGCTGTTCTCACCCTGATGATTTCCCTGCCGGCCCTCGCCGATGCACCGGGCCAGCTCGCCGAAAGCTGGTCGATGGTTCCCAAGGCGGACCAGCGTGCCCAGTTCTTTGAAGGGCTCAAGGAACACATGGCATTCCGCAGCGAAGCCGGCGATCCCTTCGTGTGGGAAACCTACACGCCGATGCTGGGTAACGAACTCGACACGGTTGTCGTCCGCGCCTGCTGCTTCAACTGGGCCGACGTCGATGCGTACCGCGAATGGAGCGAGAACAACGCGGAAGTCAATGCGCACTGGCAGGAACACGTCGGGCAATACGCCGATGACTACGGGCATTATTTCAGCCGCATCAACTGGAATGACAGCAATGCCAGTGGCGACTGGTCTGAATACCGCTACTTCGCCGTAACGGAATTCAAGATCAAGGCGGGCATGGCAGGCCAGTTCGACGCCGCGCGCGAGGCACTGAGCCAGATCGCGATCAATAACGGCTGGGCCAGCGAGCAACGTCCCTGGATCTGGTCGGCCAGCATCGCAAATCCGCAAAACGAGTCCATCGTGGTTCCGAACAAGCGCCTTGCTGAGATGGACCGGGACGACCAGAGCTTTTTCAATTTCCTGGTCAAGGTAATGGGTTCGGAGCAGGCGGCAGAAGACCTGCTTGGCCGTTTCAGCGGCGCGGTCGAAGGGCAGGAATTCCAGATCTGGGAACGCCACGCCGACTACTCGATGAAGGCTGCCGACTGACCCCTGTCCTCTAGAAAACGGAATACCCGGGCGGCCCCGGCCGCCCGACCGAAAGGAAGAAAAACCTTTGCATGTTCTGCTGACCAACGATGACGGACACGCCGCGCCGGGCATCATGGCGATGCGCAAAGCGCTGCGCGCTCACGGCCACCGCGTCAGCATGATCGCGCCCAGCGACGAGCAGAGCGCGGCCAGCATGAGCACGACCATGGGCCGTGCCATGGGGCTGCAGCGCATTGACGACGATGGCTGGCACCTGGACGCCCGACCGGCGGACACAGTCTTGGTGGCGCTGCGACGCCTGCTGGAGGACAATCCGCCGGACCTGGTCGTTTCGGGAATCAATTTCGGACCCAACCTGGGTATCGGCCTGCACGCCTCGGGAACGGTCGCGGCCGCTGCGGTCGGGATGCTGCACGGCCTGCCGGCCATTGCCGTTTCAGCCGGCATGCTGTTCGAGGAATCCCTGGAAAACCCGCGCCTGTTCCCAAGCACCCTGAAGGCGCTCGGCCCGGCGGCGGAGTTCACCTGCGAGGTGATCAGCAACCTGTCCGAATCAAGCAACTCCGGGGACAGCCTGCTTCCCCCCGGGCTGATGCTCAATATCAACTACCCGCCCCTGCCGCCCGAGCACATTCGCGGTGTTTCTTTTACCCCGGTATCCCGGGGCAGCATGATCGAGATGGTGTATGACCTGTGCGGTGACACGGGAAGGATCACGCCCTCGTTCCAGCCCGGCGTCGATCCGGCGGCACCCGAACGGGAAGACGGAGACATCCGCGCCCACCTCGAAGGTTACATCACGATCTCACCGGTCCGTCCCGACTGGAACCCGCCCGAGTCCGAGACCAGCGAGATCCGGAACCGCCTGGCGAACGTTTTGTTCCGACGCTAGCCGCTGATGATGTGCTCGACCATCAACTGGGGCGACTCCCTCCCCCGCCAGCGATTGACGCCCAGGCGGTAGAGGAACCGCGCGGCGCCCGATTCCGGGAGATCGCCGGGCAGCCGTCCAAACGCGATCGCGTC
>JASFSI010000175.1:0-4787 GCA_050114495.1 Lysobacterales bacterium
TTCATCATGGTCGTTCTGACGATCGCCTCGGGCACCTGGTTTTTCTGGCACGCGGTCGAGCCCTTGAAGGCGTTTCCGGCAATGCTTTCCGTACTGGTCGCCAGCTGCCCCTGCGCGCTGTCGCTGGCCCTGCCCGTGGTGCACGCCGCCGCCAGTCGCCGTTTGCTGGACGAAGGCATTCTGCTGACACGCGGGGAGAGCATCGCCGGGCTGAACGAAATCGACCAGGCGGTGTTCGACAAGACGGGCACGCTGACCCGGGGCAGGCCGGAAATCATCGGCATTCAGATCAATCCGGAACGCGGCGGCATCGAGGCAAGCGAAGCATTGGCGTCGGCCTGCGCCCTGGAAGCCAGTTCGGCGCATCCCATTGCCGAGGCGTTCTTTGCCGCGCATGGCCAGGGCGCCATTCCAGGCGCTTCCCATGTCTCGGTCGTTCCCGCCAAGGGACTGCAGGGTGATATCGACGGCCGGCGCTGGCGTATCGGCACGGCCGACTTTGTTTTCGAAGACGAAAACCGTGAAGACCCATTCGTCTGGCTGGCGGACGACAAGGGCTGGGTAGCCCGCTTCGAGTTGCGGGACGCACTCAGGGAAGGCGCCTCTGAAACCCTGGAGACGCTGCACCGCGAGGGAATCAGGACCGCCATTCTCTCCGGTGACGGGCACGACGCCGTGCGCGAGATTGCAGAACGGCTGGGCATCGACGAGTGGCATGCGCGCCAGTCGCCGGAAATGAAGTTGCACTGGCTGGAGCGCAGCCGCGAAGAGGGACACCGTACACTGATGGTCGGTGACGGCGCCAATGATGCCCCGGTGCTGGCTGCCGCAGACGTTTCCATGACCGTGAAAGGCGGTGCAGAGCTCGCAAACAGCACGGCCGACCTGATCCTGACCTCCGATTCACTGGCCCTCGTGCTGCGATCGCGTTACATTGCCCGGCGAACCCGGCAGTTGATCCGGCAGAACCTGAGCTGGGCCGTGCTGTACAACGCCTCGGTCATGCCGTTGGCCGTTTCCGGCGCGCTGAAGCCCTGGATGGCGGCGCTGGGCATGTCGCTCAGCTCTCTGCTGGTCGTTGCCAATGCCGCGCGCCTGGTGCGCTCCAGCGAACCGGCCGAAGGAGGTCGCACGCAATGAGCATGTTGTACGTCCTGATCCCTCTCGCGATCATTTTGCTGGCATTCGCTGTCTGGGCCCTGGTCTGGGCCATTCGAACGGGTCAGTTCGACGACCTCGAGTCGCACGGCTGGAGCGTGGTGCTGGACGATGACCAGAAGCCGCCGGGTGACCCGGACGACACTTCACCGCTGCAGGACCGGAAACCGAACGACAGGAAACAGGAACCATGACCGCTTTTGACCCCGCGGTGCTCGTAACCGCGTTTCTTGCCGGCCTGCTGGGGAGCGGCCACTGTTTTGGTATGTGCGGCGGAATTGCCGGCAGCCTGGGCGCGCTCTCCGGCGGCGGCACCAGCAAACGGGCGCTGATCAAACCTGCCGTGCAGTTCAACCTGGGCCGTCTGCTGGGCTATGCGATCCTCGGTGCGATCGCGGCCGGCGTGATCGGTGCGGTCGGTGAGATCGTTTCACTGAAAAATTACGCCCGCTGGTTTCGCATGGTCACTGCGTTGATGGTGCTGGTCATCGGCGCCAGTTTCATCATCGACTGGCGCGGCCTCGCGATCCTCGAGAAGGGCGGGGCGGGTATCTGGAAGCGCATCATGCCGCTGGCGACGAAAGTCAGCCAACGCAACGACTGGCTGGGACGAACCGGGCTGGGAATATGCTGGGGATTTTTGCCTTGCGGCCTCGTATACACCGTGCTCATGACCGCGGCGTCTACCGCCAATGCACTGACCGGAGCGTTGACCATGTTCGCTTTCGGTGTCGGCACCGCACCAGCCATGATGGGCATGACCGTGGCCGCCCCGGCGCTCGGCACGTTCCTGAGTGACCGCCTGGTGCGGCGGATTGTCGGTTTCAGCCTGATCGTCCTCGCAATCTGGATGGTGATACCCCTGCTGAGCGGCGGCCACGGGGCAGGGCACGCCCACCACTGAGTCACTTCGGCTACAATGTGAGCACTTTTCAGCCACGGTTCAAAGAGACCAGTGAACGGTGCCATGACCTCGATAATCTCTCGGTTTTTCCTGCTCGTCACCCTGTTGTTTCTGCCCGTGTCGCTGTTGGCGCAGGACCAGTCCCCTGAGCCTCGCCATCCGCTGCTAGCAAACGATTTCTACGCATCACTGGGCGCTTTCCTTCACGATAAGAACGTCAAGCTCAGTCTCGAAGGCAATCGCGATGTCGGCCTGGATGACATCAATTTCGGCAAAAACTGGAAGCTGGACTCGAGCCAGGCAACGGCGTCCGCGCTGCTGCATTGGCGGTTCGGTGAAAAATGGTCCGTATCCGGCCAGTATTTCGATTCGAATGACTCGGCCCGGGCGACCCTTGACGAGGATGTCACATGGGGCGACTACACGTTCAGGGCCGGCACCAACGCGGGCGCCGGCATCGGACTGACCGTGGCGCGGCTCTTTTTCGGCCGAACCTTGCATGCGGGACCGAACCACGAGTTTGGCGCCGGTATCGGTGCGCACTGGCTGGAAATCGAAGCGTTCATCGACGGTGAGGCATTCGTCAATGACGAGAGCACCGGTTATATTCGCGAACGCGCCAGCGCCGGGGCGCCGCTGCCGAACATCGGCGCCTGGTACATGCAAGCATTCTCGCCGGAGTGGCTGTTGTCCGCCCGGCTGGATTGGTTCGATGCCAGTATCGATACCTATTCCGGCCGCCTGATCAATTCATCGCTGGGAATCAACTACCAGCCATTCGATCACTTTGGCTTCAGTCTCGCATACCAGGTGTTTGACCTGGACGTGAAAGTGAAGGAATCCGATTGGAATGGTTCGGTCAACCTGCACTATTCGGGACCTTTTATGTCCGTTACAGCTACCTGGTAAACGAATAATAAACAGAAACATAGGAAGTATAGATAATGCATAATCTCGATTACGCCAGGCTCCTTGTTCTCTGTTTGTCGCTTTTTGGCGGCGTCATTGCGCAGGCGCAGGAAGAAAACGAGTCGCCGGTTGAAACCGTTGCCGTAGCGGTTCCTGTCAGCGAGAAAGACAAAGGCCCGGATGATGCGTTGGGGCGCGGCACCCCCAGGGGCAGCATTGTCGGGTTCATGAAAGCCGTGGAATCGCTTGAATTCGATAAGGCGACGGAATACCTGGATATGCGCAACCTGCCGGAAGAAGTTCAGGACATTTCCGGTCCGGAACTGGCGCGCATGCTCAACCAGGTGTTTTCAAGGGCCGTGTGGATCGATGACTACACGGCCAGCGACAAACCCGGCGGTGTCAAGGGCGATGGATTGCCGGATTACCGCGACGAACTCGTTGTCATCCCGACGCCCGAAGGGGATGTCCCGATCTGGCTGCAGCACGTGCCGCGGGGTGACGGGGAGCTGATCTGGAAAATTTCCAATCGTTCGGTGGCCCGGATACCCGAATTGTATTCGTATTACAGCTACCCGGACCTGGTTGAAAAGATTCGCGCCCGCACCCCCGACGATATCGTCGTCTTTGGCCTGGAGGGGTTCAAATGGGTCATACTGATCGCGCTTCTCCTTGTTTTCTGGCCCATTTTTTACCTCGTTGGCTGGCTGCTCGCACGCATCGTTTCCTCACCGGATAGCCCCAACTACCTTTTTATCAAACGGCTGTTTTGCGGTCCCCTGACCGCAATCGCACTGCTGTTGCTCATTGGAATGACGATCGAGAACCTGGGTTCGGGAATCGTCGCGCAGAACGTGATGCAGGCGTACACGCTCAGGACGATCGCCATTGCCTGGCTGCTGATCGCTTTGATCGATCTCTACAAGAACGTCAAGCAGCAGAGCCTGATTCGACAGGAACGCCCCGGCGCCGCCAAGCTGCTGCGCCCGCTCACCACGCTGATCAAGATCATGATCATCCTGTTCGCGCTGCTGTTCTGGTTGAACAACATCGGCGTCAACATCACCACCGTTCTGGCCGGCCTCGGCGTCGGCGGCCTGGCCGTCGCACTAGCCTTGCAAAAACCGCTGGAGGACATGATGGGGGCCCTGTCGATTTTCTCCCAGGCTCCGATCAGGGTAGGGGATCTGTGCCGCTACGGACAGACGGTCGGCATGGTGGAGGACATCGGCCTGCGCTCGACCCGAATCCGCACCCTGACCAACACGGTGGTGTCCATTCCCAATGCCCAGGTTGCCATCCGCGAACTCGAAAACCTGACCTATCGAACCAAGATCCGTTACTGGCCGACGCTGCGGCTGCGCTATGACACCGGGCCCGAGCAAATAGAAAAAATATGTTCGGGCATCGTTGAACTGCTTGAACAGACCGATTTCGTTCACGACGAGGGTGTCCGCGCCCGATTCACCGACTTCGCGGAAGATGCTATTTTGATCAAGGTGCATTGTTTCCTTAAAACAGTCGAGTTTCCGCAATCGCTTGAGTTTCGCGAAAAGCTGAACCTCGAGATAATGAAGATCGTTGCGGCGGAAGGGGCGCGTTTCGCACTTCCCGGAAGAGCCATCCAGTTGGAAGGGGATACAGGCTCAAGCTGATTCAATTGCGTATAATGTATATTATGTTAAATAGAATATGTTGAAAGCGCAGGCAATACCGTTTTTAAGCTCCTCTGGACGCAAACGTGACGGGCGATGTCCTGTCACGCGTTATCCCGGCCAGGCTGGAGAAACGCTTAAGCATTTTGGGGTTCGTTGGT
>JASFSI010000176.1:0-4773 GCA_050114495.1 Lysobacterales bacterium
CATGCCTTCCGAAACCGCCAGGTCCTGGATCTCACCGGACGTGGCGTGCCGCATCACCATGCGTCGAATCGGGTCGGTCATCGCCAGCAATTCCAGGATCGACGTCCTGCCGTGATAACCGTTGGGGTTGGCCTCGGTGGGGACCGGCCGGTAAAACACGTAACGGTCGCGCTCACCCAGTTCTTTGAGACCGATTTCTTCAACGACCTCGGGGAGCAGTTCGTAAGGTTCGCGCGTTTCGGGATCCAGCGTGCGCACGAGGCGCTGCGCCAGGATCGCGTTAACGGTCGAGGTCAGCAGGTAGTCTTCGACACCCATGTCCAGCATTCGGGTTACGCCCGTTGCCGCGTCGTTGGTGTGAATCGTCGAGAGCACCAGGTGGCCCGTCAGCGCCGACTGGATGGCGATCTTGGCCGTTTCCAGGTCACGCATCTCGCCGATCATGATCACGTCCGGGTCCTGGCGCACGATGGCGCGCAGGGCGTGGGAAAAGTCGAGACCGATCGAGGACTTCGCCTGGATCTGGTTGATACCCTCGAGCTGGTACTCGACCGGGTCTTCCACCGTGATGATCTTGCGCTCGGGCGAATTCAGCGCGCTGAGCGCGGTGTACAGGGTGGTCGTCTTACCGGAACCGGTCGGGCCGGTCACCAGGATAATTCCGTGCGGCATTTCGAGCTGGTGCACGAAATCCTTGCGGATACCGTCGTCGAAACCGAGCGAGTCGAAATCGAGGATGATGCTCTCGCGGTCGAGAATACGCATGACGACGCTCTCGCCGTGCGACGTGGGGATCGTCGAAACACGCAGGTCCAGTTCCTTGCCCCCGACACGGTGCATGATGCGGCCATCCTGGGGCAAACGCCGTTCGGCGATATTCAGCTTGGCCATGATCTTGATACGGCTGATGACCGCGGCCGTCGACTTCGCCGGCGGCGCCTCGACCTCGGCCAGGACCCCGTCGACCCGGTAACGCACCTTCAGGCGGTTTTCGAACGGCTCGATATGAATATCGGAGGCGCGGCTCTCGACCGCGCGCTGCATGATGAGGTTCACCAGGCGGATGACCGGCGCCTCGGAAGCCAGGTCGCGCAGGTGTTCGACGTCTTCGAGGTCACCTTCGTCCTCGCCGCCGAGGTTATCCACGATCTGGCCCATTGCGCTGCGCCCGCCGCCCAGCAGCTTTTCGATACCGTTCTCCACCTCGGACGCGATACCGACGCGCGGCAGGATATTCTTGCCGCTGGCCATGGCCAGCGCACGCAGCGCAAACGCGTCACGCGGGTTCGCCATCACCACGGTCAGGTCACCGTTGGACTCGGCGATCGGCAGGATCTGGTTCTGCTTGAGAAAACGCACGGAGACGTCCGGCAACTCCGGCGCCTGCTCGGGCAGATCGGCGGTTCGCACGAGGGGCAGATCGAGCAGGCTTGCCTCGGCTTCCGCGACATCGCGCTCCGAAGTCAGCCCAAGTCGCACCAGCAGGGTGACGAGATCGCCGCCGTGCTGATCACGGTAGGCGACAGCGCGGCGCAGATCGGACTCCTTCAAACGGCCGGCTTCGAGCAACTGGGCGCATACCGGATCCTGGCCTATGTCCGGCCCGGCCTGCTGCCCGTTATCGGTCTGAATTGTTTCCTCGCCTGTCTGCACGCTTCGTGTCCCCGCCAAGCTGGTTATTAAAATTATAAAGGCAGTGCCGCTTCACTGCTTCAACTCAAAGACAGCGCGGCCGGATTTCAGTTCCGGACGGCTACTCAGTCTTTCTTCAACTGATCGGCACTCCAGCCGACGAATTGCTCCACCAGGGGTCGGTTGGTCAGCACCCAGACGAAAATCGGCGCCAGCGCCGGGAGTATCAGCGTCCCCAGCTGGTAACCCAGTGCGACGACGGAATCCGTGATGCCGTGGCTGAGCACGATTGCGTGGGTTTCCTGGCCAAAATTGAAAGAGAGCATTTTCAGTGACTGGAAGACGACGCCCCAAATCTGCACACCCAGTATCACCACGTAGCCGATCAGCATGATCACGGCCTTGCGCAGCCAACTGACGTTGGAACCCATGACGAGCCCGAATAGCAGCGGCAGGCCGTAGCTGAACACCAGGGGATTCACGATGAACCCCAGCGCCTCGGTCGTGCCGTCACGGAAGGTGAACTGGATCGCGGTCTCGACCTGGAAAAGGAAATGCTGGTTGGGCTCCTCGATGATGCGGGTGAAATCGTCCTGCAGCAGGAAAGAGAGAATGTGGTCGGCCGCGATGCGGGCCGGTGCGCCGTGAAACGCCGACAGGGTAAACCAGAGCATGAAGCCGAACAGCATCCACATGGACGCCAGGATCAGCAACTCACTGAGCCTGAGCTCTTCCCGGGGCGGCGCTTCGTTTGTCTTGCCTGTATCTTTCTGCATTGATTCCATTGCCTTGTGTCTTCTGTTTTCGGTTCTGCCGCCGCTCAAACCTGGCCGACCCAGCGCCGCGCGTTGAGGAACATCCTTCGCCAGGGAGATACGTTACCCCAGTCGGCAGGCGCCCAGGAAAAGTTCACCGTGCGCAGGGTTCGTTCCGGATGCGGCATCATGATGGTGACGCGGCCGTCGGTATTGCACAAACCGGTGACCCCGCCGGGAGACCCGTTCGGGTTCTCCGGGTAGTGCTCGGTCGGCTCGCCGCGGCCATCCACGTAGCGCAGGGCGACGAGCTGTCCGCAGTTTTTCGGATCGGAATAGTTTGCACGACCCTCGCCGTGGGCGGAAACGACCGGCAGCTGCGATCCAGCCATGCCGGAGAGAAAGATCGACGGCGATTCCTCGACGCGCACCATGCCCAGGCGGCCTTCGAATTGCTCCGACCGGTTGCTTACGAAGTCCGGCCAGTGCTCCGCTCCGGGTATCAGTTCACGCAGAGCGGCCAGCGTCTGGCAGCCGTTGCAGACACCCAGGGCGAAACGGGCGGGATCCGAGAGAAAACGGCCGAACTGCTCACGGAGGCGCTCGTGAAAGAGCACGGAACTGGCCCATCCGCGCCCGGCGCCGAGCACGTCACCGTAGGAAAATCCGCCGCAGGCGACAAAACCGGAAAATTCATCGAGCGAACGGCGGCCTTCGGCGAGATCCGACATGTGCACGTCGACCGCCTCGAAACCGGCAGCATCGAAAGACGCCGCCATCTCGACATGGCCGTTCACACCCTGCTCGCGCAGGATCGCCACCGCGGGCCGGGTGCCGCCCGAGATCATCGGCGCGGCCGGGTTTTCCTCCGGGTCAAATGTCAGCCGCGGCTGCATGCCCGGCAGACGCCAGTCGCTCGCCGACTCCAGTTCCTGGTCGGCGCACTCGGGATTGTCCCGCTGCCGCTGCACCGCGTGGCTGGTCTCACACCACGAGGCCTGCAGTTCGGACAGGGATTCGTCGAGCACGACTTCATCGTTCCATTCCAGGTACAGGCGCTCGCCCGGCACCGGTTCACCCAGCGCGACGACCGCATCGTCGAGCCCGGCTTCGGCAAAGGCCGCCAGCACCGCGGCGCAATCCCCTGATGCCACCTGGATCACGGCGCCGGCTTCCTCGCTGAAAAGAAAACCGTTCAGCGAGCGGCCGGCTGGGTCAGGCGAAAGGTTGAGCCCGCAGCGCCCGGCAAAGGCCATTTCACACAAGGTCGCGATCAGGCCGCCGTCGGAGCGGTCGTGGTAGGCGCGAATGGCGCCTGCCCGGTTCTGCTCCTGGATCACTTCAAAAAACGCACGCAGCTGCGCAGGACGGTCCAGGTCGGGTACCGAGCGGCCGAATCGGCCGTATACCTGGGCCAGCGCGGAACCGCCCAGCCGGTCACGACCGTTGCCGAGATCGACCAGGAACAGGCGCGAGTCACCGCAGTCCAGGTCCATCTGCGGCGTAAGCGAGAGCCGCGCGTCGACGACGGGCGCAAAAGCCGAAACGATCAGCGAGACCGGCGCACGCATGCGCCGCTCATCCCAGACCGTTTTCATCGACAGCGAGTCCTTGCCGACCGGAATGGCGATACCCAGTTCAGGGCAAAGCTCCATGCCGACCGCCTTCACGGTATCGAACAAGGCCCCGTCCTGCCCCGGCTCGCCCGCGGCCGCCATCCAGTTGGCCGACAGGCGAATGTTCGAAATCGAGTCGATCGCGGCGCCGGCGATGTTGGTCACCGCCTCGGCGACCGCCATGCGGCCCGAGGCCGGTGCGTCGACGACCGCCAGCGGCGTGCGCTCGCCCATCGCCATCGCTTCGCCGGTATACCCGGTAAAGCTGCTCAGCGTGACCGCTGCGTCGGCCACCGGCACCTGCCAGGGGCCGACCATCTGGTCCCGCGCCACCAGCCCGCCGACAGAGCGGTCGCCGATGGTGACCAGGAAGGTCTTGGCGCCGACGGCGGGAAAACGCAGCACGCGGCGCAGGGCCTCGGCCGTGTTCAGCTGCTCGGCATCGAATGCATCACCCTCGAAAACCCGGCGTGCAACATCGCGGTTCATGCGCGGCGGTTTGCCCAGCAATACCTCCAGCGGCATGTCCACGGGGTCATTCCCCAGCAGCCGGTCGCCCAGCCGCAGGCGCCTGTCGGCCGTCGCACGCCCCAGCACCGCCATCGGGCAGCGCTCGCGCCGGCACATCGCCTCGAATTCCTCCAGCCGGTCCGGCCCGATCGCCAGGACGTAACGCTCCTGCGATTCGTTGCACCAGATTTCCATCGGCGACATCGAGGTGTCGGCGCTGGGCACGTCGCGCAGTTCCAGCGTGCCACCGCAACCGCCAT
>JASFSI010000177.1:0-4748 GCA_050114495.1 Lysobacterales bacterium
CGCCTTGCTGGCCACCGGCGCCGCTCCCGCGGCGTTCGCCCAGAGCAATGAAGACGAGGGCGATGAAGTCCTGATGATCGAGGAAGTCATCGTCACGGCGCAGCGGCGCGAGCAGACGCTGCAGGAAGTCCCCATGTCGATCAGCGCCTTCACGGGGGCGGACCTCGCCGCTCTGCAGGCCGACAACCTGGACTCGATCCAGGGCGCCGTACCCAACCTGAACCTGGTGCAGGGTCGCGGCTACAGTTCCAACGTCAACGCCTTTATTCGCGGTGTCGGCCAGCCCGACGCGCTGCAGAGTTTCGACCCGGCGGTCGGCGTCTACATCGATGACGTCTACATCGCCCGTATCCAGGGCGCTTTGTTCAAATTGTACGACATCGAACGGATCGAGGTGCTGCGCGGGCCGCAGGGCACGCTTTACGGCAAGAACACCCCGGGCGGCGCCATTCGCCTGATCACGCGCACCCCCGGCCAGGATTTCGAAGCCGAGGCCGGCGCCCTGATCGGCAACTACGGACGCTGGTCCGCGAAGGGATACCTGTCCGGCGCCGTTAGCGACAACTTCGCCATGTCGCTCAGCGTGCTGCGCGACCAGCGCGACGGTTTCGTTACCGACCCGCTGGACGGCCGCGAGTACAACGACGCCGATACCACCGTGGCCCGCGTCAAGGGCAACTGGGACGTGTCCGACGACGTGAACGTTACGTTTTCAGTGGACTACACCACCGAGGACACCCGGCTGACGCTGGGCCGCTCGGAAGTATTGCTGTACAGCCTGAACTACAGCGCCGATTTCTCCGAAATCAGCATTGTGCCGCGGTCGCTGCCCCCGGTCGGCGAATGGGATTTCAAAACATCCACCTCCATGACCGACCGGCCCTCGCAGAAGCTGGACAACTACGGCGGTAACGTGACCGTTTCCTGGGACATCAGCGACGACGTGACCATGAAGTCGATCACGGCCTACCGCAAGCTGGATTCCAAGGCCTATATCGATATCGACGCCACCACCCTGGAACTCGGCGACGTCCTGGTCGACATCGACCAGAAACAGTTCAGCCAGGAATTCCAGTTCCTTGGCAACATCGGCGACGACATCGACTGGGTCGGCGGGCTCTACTACTTCCGCGAGCAGGTGCCCTCGCACCAGGAAGCTTATGCCGACGACTTCCTGCAGTATATCGGCATTCCCATTTCCTTCCTGCGCACCATCGATGACGACCTGGACACCAAGAGCTACGCGGCATTCGGACAGATCGACTGGCGCTTTGCCGACCGGTGGAGCCTCGGTGTCGGCCTGCGCTACACGCTGGAAGAGAAGGATTACTTCCGCACCACCAGCACCTTCAGCGACATCCTCGGCGTGGCCGACCCGGCCTTCGCGTTCACGGATTCGGACGACTGGAGCGCCTGGACCCCGACCGTCACCCTCGATTACCAGATGACCGACCAGGTCCGTTTCTACGGCCGTATCGCCGAGGGCTTCAAGAGCGGCGGCTTCAACGGCCGCGCGAACAGCGCCGCGGACGTCAGTACCTTCGATCCGGAAACCGTCTGGACCGCCGAAATCGGCGCCAAGACGGTCATGGACGGCGGTCGTTTCATGGCCAACTATGCCTTGTTCTACAGCAAGTACGACGACTTCCAGGCCCGCGTTTCGGTCGGCGACGGCATCGACTTCCGCTTTCCCGTGCTGAACGCCGCGCGGCTGGACATCCAGGGCGCCGAGTTCGAGATGACCTGGATCCCGATCGATCCGCTGTCACTGTCGACCCAGATCGGCTACCTGGATTCCGAATACGGCGGCGGCGGGTTCACCGGCTCCGACGGCGTCGCGGACGAACCGGCCTTCTCGCCCGAGTGGACCATGCGCTTCGCGGGAACCTGGACGCAGAACCTGTCCAACGGCTCCAGCCTGATGTTCACGGCGGCTGCCAACTACCGCGACGCCATGTGGCTCAGTGTCGAAAATACGCCGGCACTGACCGAAGGCGACTACTGGCTGCTCGACGCCATGGTCAGCTGGGTCAGCGAGGACGGCAAGTGGACCGTCAGCGGCGGCATGAAGAACATCACCGACGAGGTCTACCGGGTCGAAGGCCAGGAATTCAGAAGCGTCGGCGGCATCCAGACGGCCTACTACGGCAATCCGCAGACCTGGACGATCAGCGTCGATTACCGGTACTGACCGGACCGGCGCGGTGCCCTGCCCCGCAATCGCGGTGCTGAAACCGGGCGCCCGGGCCTCCACCGGGCGCCCGCTGTTTCCCAGCGGACTTGTGCATGATTGAAACGCTTCTCATCATCGTCAGCGGGCTGCTCTGGATCCTGATGGTGGCGCTCGCCGGCGCCGGTCACTGGCTGGCCGGGCTCTATACCCTGCTGGTGCTGCTGCTGGTCTACTCGGTGCTCGGCACCTCGCACCGGGGAAAATTCGACTTCCGGCTGGTGCTGTTTCCGACCTCGATCTGGCTGCTGAGCTGGGCCGGCGCGTTCGCGCTGGGGGATTATTTCGCTCGCGCCTGGGGTGACGCCGTACCGGCCTTCACTGTATTTGGCTTCCATCCTTCCTTTGCCGCGATCATCGTGCTGTTCTGGGTATTCCCGACCCTGCTGATGGGTTTCGGTTTCGATGCCGTGAGCGACCGCTGGCTGTCGCAGAAACAGTGGGACGACTTCCTGCAACGCATCGAGGAAGAAAACGGCACGGAAGAAGGTGAGAAGGCGCCATGAGCGACAGCGTCAAATACCTGATCCTGGCCTCCTCGTTCGCCGTGCTCGCCATTTCCTTCCTGATCGGGCTGTGGGCGCGGCGCAAGGTCACCTCTCCCGAGGCGTTTTTCGGCGGCGCCAAGATCTTTGGCCCGCTCACGGTGGGCCTGGCGACGATGGCGGCCGTGGGCAGCGCCTTCGCCGTGGTCGGCGTGCCCGGTCTGGTGTACAGCAGCGGCAACGCCATCCTGCTGTTCATGTTCGCCGCACCGGCCTTCGTGTTCGGTTACCTGGTCATCGGCAAGAAAGTACGAGCGCTGTCCGAAATCGGCACCGTCGCCAGCCTGGGTGACCTGTCGGACCTGCGCTTCAACGGGCATCGGGGCATCAAGCTGCTGCTGTCCATCATGCTGTTCCTCGGCTGCGCGATGTACCTTTCCGCACAGGTCGAAGCCTGCGCCAAGCTGTTCGAAAACCTGTTCGACTGGAACGCCGTGGTCATCGCGGTAGTGATCTTCGCCATCCTGATCGCCTACACCGTGCTCAGCGGCGAAATCGGCGGCGTACTCACGCAGGCCTTTCAAGGGCTGGTCATCGTCGTGGCGGGATTCATCTTCACCGCCTCGTTTTTCTTCGTGACCGGCGGCTTTGGCCCGGTGCTGGAAGCCATAGCGGAATCGAAAAGCGGGCTCGACCCGTCTGCGCTCACCGCCTGGGGCAGCCTGCCCGGAGCCTATTCTTTCGCCTGGATCCTGCTGCCCACGCTCGGCATCATGTGCCAGCCGCAGGTGCTGACCCGGATCACCATGATGCGCACGCCGCGCGAGTTGCCGAAACTTTCGCTGTACGCCGTGGTGACCAACATGATCACCGGCCTGATGGTGCTGTCGATCGGTTATTGCGCCATTTACCTGGCGGCAACCGGCACGGTGACCATCGACCACCCGGACAAGGCCGTGTTCAAGGTTGCCGACTACCTCGGCATCGTGGCCCAGATGTTCGTCTACCCCGCCGTGCTGGCCGCCGCGCTGTCCACGTCCAGCCTGTTCCTGTCGCTGGCGGGCACCATCGTTTCCCGCGACATGCCCGGGGCGCTGGGAATAACCATAGAGCCCGCGCGGCAGGTCACGGTATCGCGCATCGCGATGTCGGTCATGGGCATGGCGGCCATCGGCTTCGCGGCGCTCAGCGGCGACATGGTGGCCATTCTCGGTACCTACGGCTTCGGCACGCTGGCGGCGGCCACCTTCCCGGTGTTCGTTATCAGCCTGCTGTGGAAAGGGGCCAACGGCAGGGGCGTCATGGCCGGCATGGTCACCGCCCTGGCGGCCACGCTCGGCGGCGTCGGAGTGGAGTTGCTCAAGCGCTTCGGCCTGTCGGACTTCGCCTGGCCGGGCAGCGTGCCCTGGTATGTGTTCGTGATGGCCGCGTCCGTCGTCGTGTCGATCGCGGCATCCCTGCTCTTTCGCGATCGCGAGGAAGATCGCCTGGACCGGCGCGTCGCGCTGGCGCTGGACCTCTAGACGATTTCTCCAAACGTAGCGCCCGGTGTACCTGGAGCCATGCGGATCAGGCGCGAATCGGCAACCGCGGCGTAACGCCGGTAGGCCTGGGCGCCGGTGGCGACGGTGCCATCATCGTATGCGGCAGTGTCTCGAAAACGGATCAGGTTCAGCATGTGGACGGGACCTTCACGCTGCATTTCACGAAATTTTGCGAAGTCTTGCCGTGTCGGATCGATGTAATGGCGCATTCTCTGCAATCGCTCTGAGCATTGGAATCCATTGAAATCCTAGCATGGGCGGTCTTGTGACAGATCGGTTTCACGTGGGTACGAAACGGCCTTGAACTTACACGGAACTGTCACACGACCGTCACCTTACATTCAATTTCGATCGCTATACTCAAAGGTCGTTTTTCCACACCAACCAGAACGACCAGGAGTCTTCACAACATGTTGAAACGCACGCTTCTCGTGGCGGCGCTCGCCGCTTCGCTTCCGGCCCATGCCGCAAAAAACAAGTCGATCGATC
>JASFSI010000178.1:0-4747 GCA_050114495.1 Lysobacterales bacterium
GGTCGCCCGCAAGGTACCGGACGGCTACATCTCCGGCCACGCCAACCAGGCCCGTATTCAGCAGTTTCCGCTCAACCAGCCGAAAAACACGTTGTATGCACGGGACGTGATCGATTTTGCCCGCGAGATGGGCTGGTACGACGGTAAAGACGAGGACTTCAGTTTCGCCGACACCTACGCACCGCTCGACTTCGGCGCACTGCGCTTCTGCGAAGCCCGGGTCTGGAGCCTGTTCCGGCGCGCCGCGCCCTCGGCCGAGCTACCGTTTGAGCTGATCCAGGGCGAGGTCATCGAAAAGCGCCTGCCGTTATGGATCAAGCCGGATGAAAAACTGACCACCGCACAGGTCTTCGCCCTGATGCGCGACCACTACGAGGATACGCCGCTCGACATGCGCAACGACGTGGGCGCCGGCCCCTTTGCCTGCCCTTACCGCTGGCGGCCGATGACCTGGGAGCTGGGCGAGGAGACCTACGTGCACGAACGCGCCATTTCCACCCAGCAGACCGGGCATTCCTTTGTCGCGCAGTCGCGCGACTGGCTGCCCGACCCCATCGGCGGGGTGCTGTGGTTCGGAATGGACGATACCTTCTTCACCGTCTACACGCCCATGTACTGCGGTATCACCGACGTTCCGCCATCTTTCGGCCCGGGCGTCGCCTCGCTGTGGGAATTTTCCTGGGATTCGGCCTTCTGGGTGTTCAACTGGGTTTCCAATTACGCCTATTCGCGCTACTCGGACATGGTGGTGGACGTGCAGCAGGTGCAGAATGAACTGGAGGGCGAGTTCCTGCAGCGCCAGGCCGAAGTCGAGGCCACCGCTTCGGAGTTGTACAAAAAGGACCCCGGCATGGCCCGCCAGCACCTGACCGAATACTCGGTGGCCGCGGGCGAGCACGTCACCCGGCGCTGGCGCCGCCTCGGAGAGCAACTGCTGGTCAAGTACCTCGACGGCAACGTCAAGAACGAAAAACGCGAGGCCACCCACCCGCGCTACCCGGACGACTGGTACCAGCGCATCGTCGACGAACGCGGCGACGAGCTGCGCCAGGTCAAGCGAGAAGAAGAAAAAGACACGCGCTGAGTCCCACAACGGCATTTCGTCGCTGGCCGCCCTGCCTCGCATGACCGTGGACGGCGCCCGGCTGTTTGCCGACCTGGCCTCGAGCCATGTCGAATTCTCAACGATGGCCTGGTTCTGAAAAGGCCTTGACCAATCAGAGAGACTTTTCGCACCATAGCCGGGTGATTCAAGCCTCCATCATAACGCTCAGTTTCAATCGACCAGAGGCGTTGCAACACTGTCTGCGCTCACTCGCGGGTCAGACCGTCGAAACCAAGCGGTTTGAATCGATCATCGTTGACGTTTCGGACGAACCGGTCAGTGGAATCATCGAGGCATTCGAAAAGGAGCTTCAAATCCATCACGTTCGTGCGGCTAACGGTGGCGTGGCGGCAAACCGCAACATCGGAGCAGCAGAAGCCAGGGCACCGCTGCTACTGTTCATCGATGACGACTGCCGCGCCGAACCCGACTGGCTTGAAAACATGCTGGCCTGCGCCCGATCCAACCCCGGCGCGTTGATCGGTGGCGGTGTCATTAACTCGAACCCGAAAAACGCCGTTTCGACAGCCGGGCAAGTCATAACCGAAGCGGTGGATTTGCACTTCAATGCCGACAAAAAAACACCGACGTTTTTCCCGGGTCTGAATTTCGGAATGCCCCGGGAAGACTACCTGGCGCTTGGTGGCTGTGACGAGTCCTTTGGCAGGCTTGCCGCCGAGGATCGGGAGTTCTCCGCGCGCTGGCGCCGCTCAGGCCGGCCACTCGCTGCAGCACCAATGGCGCGTGTCGTGCATGATCACCGTATGGATATACCCGGTTTCATGCGCCAGTACTTCAACTACGGGCGAGGCGCCTGGAAACTTCATGAATGCCTATCCGCCCGGAGTGACGAGGGTATACCCAACGTCGTGCGGTCACATGTCGGACTGGTTCGACATTTGGCCACGCCGATATCCCGCCTGGAACCGGTCATGCAGGTAAAAGTCATGCCGTTGCTGATTTTATGGGAGCTGATGAACCTGTTCGGCTTCGTCTGGCAGAGCATTCTCTCGCGGCGCGGTCGGTGGAGGCCTGATGATGGATAGAGGATCAAGCGCCGAGCGCTGGCCGGACTTCCTCTTGATAGGGGCACCCAAGGCGGGCACCACGGCTCTTTACAAGGCGTTGTCACGCCATCCCGATATTTACCCATCGAAAGAAAAAGAACCACGGTATTTTGCGTTTCGCGGAGCGAGGCCTCACTTCAATGGCCCCGGCGGAGACGTTATCGCTTCTTCGATCGTATCTGAAGACTCAGACTACCTCGCTCTGTTTGCGGACTGCCCACCGGGCAAGACGACTGGTGAAGCCAGCACGGCTTATCTGCATTCTGAAACCGCGCCCGGCGAAGCACGCGCTCGCATTCCCGGCGCCCGGATCATCGCCGTCCTGCGCCATCCGGTCGACCGTGGCTATTCCCAGTGGCTGCACATGCTGCAGGAAGGACTGGAGAAAGAAAAGCGCTTCGAAAAGGCATGGGGCCTGGGCAAGGAGCGCCTGGCCAAAGGTTGGGCACCGTTGTGGGCGTACCGTGAGCGCGGTTTCTACGGACAACAGTTGCAACGCTGGCTTGCCCATTTTCCGGCGGAGCAGGTACTGATACTGTTTTACGAAGAATGGCTCACCGAGCCGGATCGAGTGTTGGCTCGTGTATGCCGTCACCTCGGTATCGACGATGTTCAGCTGCCTCGCGTAACGCGAGAGAACGTCTCCTCACGACAGCCACGTTGGAAGTGGCTGCATCATCGAATGGTGGGTAGAAACGCACTGCGCCGCTGGGCGCAAAATAACCTCCCTCTCGTTGTTCGCGATGCCATAACCTGGACTGTGACGTTTTTTAACCTGAAAACCGGGCCGAGCCTGGATACGGAACTCAAGGCGCGCCTGACCCTTGAATTCCACGACGACCTGGTGCTTTTGGAACAACTTGCCGGCACCGACCTTTCACACTGGAGATCGGGAAACAGGAAATGAAATCGACTGCCGCCAGTCCGCTGCATGTTTGCCTGGTTTGCATCGAGTTCTTTGGTGACTCGATCTACGGCGGTTTCGGTCGAGCGACCCGGTTCATCGGGCGCGAACTGGTTCGTCGAGGAATGCGCGTCTCCGCCATCGTACCGCGCCGCTCTTCGCAACAACCCGATCACTACGAAATCGATGGGATAACCGTTTACCAGTACGAACCCTCCAGGCCCTGGCACGGCATTCGTCTGCTCAGAGCCTGTGACGCGGATATCTACCACTCCCAGGATACGTCCTTCACTACGTTCCTGGCTCAAGTGGCGCGACCCGGATCCATTCATGTCATCACCTTTCGTGACCCGATGGACGACTGGGACTGGAAGATCGAGACCGACTACGCCGGCATGCCTCGAATGGGTTGGGCGCAATACCGTTTTTTTATCCAGAACCCCCTGGTGACATGGGCAGTCCGTCGTGCCGACAGCTTGCGAACGGCCGCCCGTTTTCTGGAAGCCAAATGCGCGCAACTCTATCGTCTTGACCCGCCGCCCCGCTTTCTGGCATCTCCGGTGGACATCCCGGAAGACGTGCGCAAAGCAAAACAGCCAACGGTATGCTGGGTCGGCCGCTGGGAGGGCCGTAAGCGTGTCGAGTTGTTTTTCGATCTCGCTCGCCAGTGTCCTCATATTGAATTCATCGCGGTGGGAGGCGCCCGTGATAGGGATTTGGACCGGTCATTGCGTCGAAAATATGACGGCTTGCCCAACCTGAAAATGCCAGGCGTACTCGATCAATTCAAATCGACCGAGCTCAGTTCCATTCTCGGACGCAGCTGGATCATCATCAATACGTCGCTCCGCGAAGGACTGCCGACAACCTTTATCGAAGCCGCGGCCCATCGTTGCGCGATTCTCAGTCATACCGACCCGGATGCCTTTGCCTCTCGGTTTGGCCGGGTGGCGAAAGAAGGGCAACTCGCCCGAGGGTTAGCCTACCTGTTGGAGGAGGATCGTTGGCGCGCTCTGGGCGAAGCAGCTTACAAGGCCGTGGCTGCCGAATTTTCGACCGAACGATCGATTGGCGCCCACCTCGAACTTTACTACGACTTGCTTGGAAAGAAGGCGTACCCGGCGTGACGACGGGTGCACCTCCGCGCGTGAGCGTGGTCATCGCGACACGCAACCGCCCGGGCTGGCTTCGCGAGAGTATCGAGAGCGTCCGTTCACAGACGGGTGTTCCCTGGGAGCTCCTGGTCGTAGACGATTGCTCGGATGAACAATACCGGGACGGGCTGGCGCTGCTGGCAGCCGAAGGAACGACGATCCTGAGGCAATCCGTTCCCACCGAGCGCTGCGCAGCGCGTAACCGTGGCCTGGCGCAGGCCCGCGGCGAATTCGTGATGTTCCTCGATGATGACGACTGGCTTTGGCCCGGAGCCCTTGCCCGCCTTGCCCGAGCACTTGACGGATATCCGGACGCCGTGGCCGCGGTTGGCGCACGGTGGGCGGTTTTCACCGGTGAAGATTACGAACGGCGAGACGCCCATCCTCGGCGCATGCTCAAACGTGATGTGCTCGAAGAACTGGTTTTCGGCTGGTCAGCCGTTTCCGGTCAGAACCTTTACCGGACAGAAATTGTTCGATCGTTTGGCGGCTACGAGGACGAGGCACTGATTCCCTG
>JASFSI010000179.1:0-4732 GCA_050114495.1 Lysobacterales bacterium
GGGAAAGCCCGCCTCGAAACCGGGGGTGACCCGTGCGCCGCTTCGCACCGAAGCCCGGGCGCCGATTCCCTCGGCGAAAGACCATCGCTCCCGGTCGGCGCCGTGAAAGTTGACCACGCCCCAGGGAGGCTGAAGGCGCAGTTCGAGCAGCCAGCGTTGCCCGATGGCCATATCGGGCCCGTCACGAAACCAGCGAACCAGGATGGTGGCGGGCAGATCCTCGCGCCCGATCGCGCTGAAGCGGAATTCAAGCAGCTCATCCCGGCGCCTCGGCAGCGACACGACCGTACCCTCGATCCGCTGCACGCTGCCGGCCAGCGCGGAATCCAGCCGCTCGGCCAAGCGCAGCCCGTAGACCTGCGAGCAGGCAGAAAACACGAGCAGGAATACCGCGACCGGCCGCCAGGCGGGCGATGGCAGCATGACCAGGCCGACCAGTGCGGCCACGGATGTCACGTATGCGGGAGGCAGCGCGGGAAGCAGCGGAAGCAGCAGCACCGCCGCACAGGTCGCGACCAGGACGCGCGGTGCCTGCAACGGGTCTGGTGCGGGGCGCGGCATGGGCGCTCCGCGATCAGGTCATTTCAAGCAGACGCCCCATCTGCAGTTCCATGCGCCGGTCCATGCGCGCCGCCAGGTCCTTGTCGTGGGTCACCAGCAGCAGGCTCGTCCCGAGTTCGCGGTTCAGGTCGAGCATCAGCCCGTACACGTGATCCGCCGTGCGCTCGTCCAGGTTGCCGGTCGGCTCGTCGCCCAGCACGACCTGCGGTTTACCGACCAGTGCCCGCGCCACTGCAGCGCGCTGGCGTTCTCCGCCCGATAACTCGCCGGGCTTGTGATGAAGGCGTTCCGAAAGACCCACGCGATCGAGTATCGCGACGGCCTGATCGCGCGCATCGGAGGTCGCTTCGCCGCGTATCAGCAACGGCATGGCCACGTTTTCCAGCGCCGAGAATTCGTTCAGCAGGTGATGGAACTGGTACACGAAACCCATCGAGCGGTTGCGCACCCGGCTGCGCTCGGCCGCGGCCATGGACCACATCGAACTGCCGCCGACACGAACCTCGCCACCGTCGGGACGATCGAGCCCCCCGAGAATGTGCAGCAGCGTGCTTTTGCCCGCGCCGGAAACGCCGACAATCGCCAGCGACTCGCCGGCGCCGAGGGCCATGCTGACGTCTTTCAGAACGACCACTTCACGGGGCCCCTGGCGATAGGACTTGCTGACCCCCCGCGCCTCCAGCACGACGCCGCTGTGCATCCGCGGCTCACTCATAGCTCAGCGCCTCCGCAGGATGTGTGCGCGCGGCCCGCCAGGACGGATAGAGGGTCGAGAGCAGCGACATGGCAAGAGACATGATCGCGAACTTGACCACGTCCGACGATTGCAGGTCCGAGGGCAGTTCGGTGATGTAATAAATGTCCGACGGGAACAGGCTGAAGCCGAAGATCTGTTCGAGGAAGGGAACGACCGCCCCGATATTCAGGGCCAGCAGGATACCGCCCACCACGCCCAGCGCGGTGCCTACCACGCCGATCACGCTGCCCTGGATCATGAACACGCGCATGATCGTTCCGTTGCCGGTACCCATCGTCTTCAGGATCGCGATATCCGACTGCTTGTCGGTCACGACCATCACCAGCATGGAAATGATGTTGAAGGCCGCCACCGCGATAATCAGCGACAGGATGACCCACATGACGGTTTTCTCGGTTTTGACCGCCTGGAACAGGTTGCCCCGCTCCTGGGTCCAGTCGCGCACGAAATAAAAGCGCGTGTCGCCCTGTTCACGGTCGTTGTCACTGAAGCGGGTCGAAAGCTCCCGCGCAACGGCCCATGCACGGTACATGTCGGTCAGGTGCAAACGCACACCGCCGGCGGAATCCTCCGGCATGCGCAGCAGGCGGGCAAGATCGTGCATGTGCACCAGCGCGAGTGCCGAGTCGTTTTCGAACTCGCCGAATTCAAAAGCACCCACTACCGTAAAACGGCGCATCAGGGGACTGGCGCCCACGGGTGTCGCCTTCAGCCTCGGGGCAATGACCGTCACCCGGTCGCCCGGCCCGACCCGGAGCCGCGTCGCCAGGCCGATGCCCAGCACGATGCCGTACTCACCGGGAACCAGGTCCGACAGGCGGCCGTGCAGCATTTTTTCTTCTACCTCGGACACCCGTGCCTCGAATTCCGGTTCGATGCCGCGCAGCAAGGCGCCGCTCGACTCGTTGCCCTGCAGCCAGACGCCTTCCTCTATGTACGGCGCCGCACCATCCACCTCCGGGTGGCGGCTGGCGATTTCGATCACGGAACGCCAGTCCGTCAATGCGCCGTCTGCGGGCTGCACGGTCGCGTGCGCAATAGCGCCCAGGATGCGCGTACGAAGCTCTTTTTCAAAACCGTTCATCACGGAAATGACCGTGATCAGCGTGGTGACACCCAGCGCGATTCCCAGCATGGAAATCAGCGAAATGAACGATATGAAATGGTTGCGCCGCTTGGCCCGAACGTAACGCAGGCCAATGAAGGCTTCGAGCGGTTTGTACATTGGCCGAATTACATCACAGGCATGCGGCGTTAACCAGAGCCGTGAACGACGGGCATTCGTAGGAATTCACCCTTTTCATCGTTCCGGCGCGGCAACTCATGCTTCCAACGAGGCCAGCAGGCTGCGCAAGTCGTCCGGCAGCGGCGCGTTGAAGGTCTGCATTTGACCCGCCAGGTCTTCCAGTTCCAGCGTGTGCGCATGCAGGAACAGGCGCCTGAGGCCCATTTTGCGCCAACGCGACTGCGAATCCCGCGGCGCATAGGCGCCGTCCCCGGCCAGCGGCAGCCCGATGTGCTGCGCATGCACGCGAATCTGGTGGGTGCGGCCAGTCAGCAATTCAGCTTCGACGTAGCTGGCCACGGAGTAATCCTGCAGTTTCCTGAAACGCGTGGTCGCCGGTTTTCCTTCCGGATCCACGATAACCGGTCGGCTCTGTCCCGACGCGATCCGCCTGAGCGGCGCGTTGACCTCGACCAGGTCCTCGGAAAGCCGGCCGTCCAGCAGGCACAGGTAGCGCTTGTCGATTCGTCCTTCCCTGAACTGGGCGGAAACGTTTTGCAGGGCCGGGGCGTTTCTCGCGAACACCAGGCAGCCGCTGGTCTCGCGATCCAGGCGATGGGCAAGCTCCAGGTATTCACCGGGAAACAACTGCCGAAGGCCGTCGATGACACCCCAGGCCAGCCCGCTGCCGGCATGCACTGCCATGCCGGACGGCTTGTCAAGTACGAGCAGGTTCTCGTCCCGGTGCAGGATCGCGTCCCGCAGTCGCTCAACCACCCGCTCAGAGACCCGGACCGGACCGGAAGCGGAGCGGGGAACGGGCGGTATGCGCAGCAAGTCCCCTTTCTGCAGGCGGGTCGACGGTTTGCATCGTTTGCCGTTGATGCGCACCTGGCCGGTTCGAATCAGGCGGTACACCAGTGAACGGGGAATGCCCTTGAGTCGCGTAACCAGAAAGTTGTCCACCCGCTGCCCTTCGTGGTCTGCCCCGATGCGCTCATTGCTGACGCCGCCTTTGTCGTTTTCCATTAATATGTCCGCCAAGTCGTTGATACAACGCAGGAACACTGCTATATTGAATCGTTCCGGAACGCCGCAGCCGGTGTCTATGTTACCGAAAATGAATCGGACCAGGCACACCGCGGCCAGCAGAGCCGGTTTCCGCCCGTTTGGTGACCGCAGACGATTCCTCCGGGTTCACACGCCATTGCCGCTACGTGCAGCACGATTAGCGTACGAACATGAATCACGGAGTCATTCCGGAACGAAGAATTGCACCGACAGCCATTGATGGCTGTCGGCGGGTGCCGCCCCAAGTGGACGGCCGTTAAAAATAGAACAGAACAAGGCGACCTGGCCTGCCCGGAAAGATGAACGGGCCGGGAGCACGTAACACGTAACAAAAACCCCGGTTTTTACCGGTGCTTTTGACGTGTTCAGGCTAGGAAGCCTGAGGAACAAATTACAAAATGAAACGCATGCTGATCAACGCGACTCAGCCTGAAGAGTTGCGTGTGGCCGTCGCCGACGGCCAGATGTTGGTTGATCTCGACATCGAAGTTCCCTCCCAGGAACAAAAGAAATCAAACGTTTACAAAGGAAAGATCACGCGAATTGAACCTTCGCTCGAAGCCTGTTTCGTTGATTTCGGATCCACCCGCCACGGCTTTCTGCCGCTGAAAGAAATCTGCCCGGAAGCCTACGCCAGCGCACCACGCAAGAAAGAAGGCCGGCCTTCCATCAAGGACGTGATGAGAGAGGGGCAGGAGATCATCGTCCAGGTCGAGAAGGAAGAACGCGGCAACAAGGGCGCTGCGCTGACGACCTACATTTCACTGGCCGGGCGCTACCTGGTGCTGATGCCGACCAACCCGAAAGCCGGCGGCGTTTCACGCCGCATCAGTGGCGAAGACCGGGCCGATCTGCGCGAACAGCTGCAACAGGTCATCGCGCCGGACAACGTGGGCATCATCGTGCGCACCGCGGGTGTGGGGCGTGAAGCCGAAGAATTGCAATGGGACCTCGACTACCTGCTCCAACTCTGGGGCGCCATCGAAAAAGCAGCCGCCGAGAAAGCCGCACCCTTCCTGATATACCAGGAAAGCAACCTGTTTATCCGCGCGCTGCGAGATCACCTGCGCAACGATATCGGTGAAATCCTGATCGACAACCCGGCTGTATTCCAGACG
>JASFSI010000180.1:0-4729 GCA_050114495.1 Lysobacterales bacterium
CCAGCGAGGCGCTCGAGAACGCCTTGCAGGACGGCGAGGATTAGGCCGCCGGCTTCCGGAAGCGAAGCGTCATCCGGTCGCTTTCACCGATCTCCGTGTATTTTGCCTTGCAGGCGTCCTTTTCCGCCTCGTCCTCGATATCGCGGCAGGCGCGCAGGCCCGGGGGCAGCGTCCAGACACCGAATTCGTGGTCATGGCTGTCTTTCGGATTGGCGTTGATCTCCGAACGCGCTTCCAGCACCAGTCCGGCGGCCTCGGCCATCGCGATCACGGCCTCCTCCGAAACGTAACCTGACTTGGCCGTTTCCTTTGGATCGGTGCCGTCCGCGGCGCGGTGCTGCACCACGCCCAGCACGCCGCCGGGCTTGAGAACGCGAGCGAACTCGGCAAAATTGGCCGCGGCTATGCCGTCGTTGACCCAGCCGTGCGTATTGCGGAAGGTCAGCACCATGTCGACCGACCCGGCGTCGCCCAGCGAGGCCGATTCAGGTGGCGAAAAAGCGACGATGCCCGGCGTGCCGTACCGTTCCGGATTCGCCTCGAACTTCTCGATCAGGGCGTTGTGCAGACGCTCGCGGTAGGCCGGCCCGTCGACGTCCAGGTCCCAGGAAACGGCGATGTACTGGCCGTGTCCGTTCATGACCGGTGCGATGATGTCGGTATACCAGCCGCCGCCGGGCCAGATCTCCATCACGGTCATGCCGTCGGCCAGGCCGAAAAACTCCAGCGTTTGACGCGGGTGGCGGTAAACATCACGCGCCGCGTCGCTCTCGGCGCGGTGGCTTCCCGCCATGGCTTCTGCGATGCGGTCGCCGATGGAATGCTGATCCGCGTGCAGCGGCGAGAAAAATACCATGAGCAACAGAATTGAAATTACACGTTTCATTGAATCTCTCCAGGTTCAGACAACTAAAAACAGTTCAGCGGCCCTTACTTGACCGGCGAACGAAAACGCTTGCGAACGGCGATTCCGAGACAAAGCCCCGCGATAACCGCCACGATGACCACGACGTTGTCGACACGATTGACCAGGATACCCTGCAGCGCGGCCAGCGCGCCCACGGTCATGCCGCCGCGCACGCGGGCGACATCCAGCGGAAGGTGAATGACATCACCCCTGCTGCGGACCCGCTTGAGCAGCAGCATGTCGAGCACGAAAATGGTTACGAAAAACAGCGACAGCCATTCGAACAGGGTTCTCGGCCAGTGCAGGAACGGAAAACCGATGTCATGATCGACCATGTAGACGATCGCTGCGCCCAGGCAGACCAGGCCGAACAGCCACTGGCTGCGCTCGGCCTGCTTGAGGCTGCCGTCAAAGAAGAACGCCAGCGCGGCCACGAAACCGAACAGGTAGCTCTCGCTGCTGTATATGACGGCGATGGACAGCAGCGTCAGGATCACCGCGTCACTGCGCCGCGGCTGCAGGCCTGAACTGCGGTTGACGGCCCGAACCAGGCCCAGCGTGGTCAAGACGATCAGCAGGCCGGGCAGTTCGATGAAAACGGCTGCCGCGACACCGAAGGCCATGCTGATGAACGCCACCGGCGAATCGTCCGGATCCATTTCGCGCGCCAGGGCCCAGGCGGCATAAAGCACGAAAGCGAAGACGGCGGCCTGCTGCAGCAACCCGACCAGGGTGTGTGTTCGCATCCAGCCGACGATACTCCCCAGCACAGCGGCAAGCGGCAACAGGTAGAGCACGGTTCGCGCGGCCGTGTGTGAAAGGTCGAGCGGCCGGGCCAGCGATGTATAGAGGTAAATCCTGTGATTGGCCATGCTAGGGCTTGTTGACGTAAGGGGGCATCATGTTAACTCCGACCGCTGCAATTGCTCAATCAAACGCGAAACAGCCTGGGGTGAAGATGTCTTGCGGGCAAACAGCGTGTACAGCGCCGGCACGATGAACAGCGTCAGGATCGCCGAGATGGTCACGCCGAAAACGATCACGATGCCGATCGGCTGGCGGGATTCCCAGCCGGCCCCCTGGCCCAGCAGCAGCGGCAGTGCGCCGAAGGTCGTGGCCGTGCTGGTCATCAGGATCGGCCGCAGGCGAATGGCAGCCGCATCCAGTACGGCTTCACGGATATCCAGCCCACGATCGCGCAGCTGGTTGGCGAACTCGACGATCAGCACGCCGTTCTTGGCGGACAGCCCGATCAGCAGGATCGCCCCGATCTGGCTGAACACGTTGAGAGAAGACCCGTACAGCATCAGGCCCGCGAAGGCCCCGGTCATCGCCAGCGGCACTGTCACCAGGATGATCAACGGATTGATGAAGCTCTCAAACTGCGCGGCCAGCACCAGGAATACAATCAGCAGGGCCAGCGCGAAGGTAATGTACATCGAGTTGCCGGACTCCTGGTATTCCTTGCTCTGTCCGCCCCAGGAAATACGTGCGCCGGGCGGCAGCGTTTCTTCGGCCACGCGCAGCATGGCGTCGATACCCTGCCCCAGGCTGACACCCTCGGCGAGCCCGGCCTGGATCGTGATGGCACGCATCCGGTCGTTGCGGTTCAGCTGCGCCGGGCCAGCGGTCTCGCTGATCTCCACCAGGTTGGCCAGAGGCACCAGCTGCCCGGTCGAAGTCGAGCGCACGTAGAGATTGGTCAGGTCGTCCGGACTGGAACGATCTGACTCCTTGCCCATCAGCACGACATTGTACTCACGGCCCCGGTCGATGAATGTCGTGACGCGTCTCGATCCCAGCATGGTTTCCAGCGTGCGGCCGATCGAAGCCAGTGAAACCCCGAGATCCGCGGCGCGGTCGCGATCGATGGAAATATCCATCTGCGGTTTGCGTTCCTGGTAGTCACTGTCCGGGCTGATCAATCGCGGTTCACCCTCGAGCGCTTCAAGCATGGCGTCACGCCACTGCTGCAGCTGGGTGTAGTCGGGACCGCCGATGACCAGTTCGACCGGGCTGCTGTCGCTGCGCAGCCCCAGGCTGCTCGGTGTGAACACGAACGAGCGCACGCCCGGCAGCCCCGCCAGGTCACGGCGCACCCGGGCAGCGATTTCCTGGTCGCTTTCATCACGTTCAGACCAGTTGTTCAGCAGGACGATGAAACGCGCGGAGTTCACTTCGGCGCCACCCCAGCTGCCCGGAAGGCGCGTCAGGACACGACGCACCGAGCCGGATTCTTCGGCCTCTTTTACCAGTATGCTTTCTGCCTCGCGGGCATAGCGGTCCATGTACTGCAAGGTGGCGCCCTCGGGCGCGCGCAGCAGGACGAAAAAGGCGCCACGGTCCTCACGCGGGGCGTACTCCGTCGGCAGCTTGCCGATCATCCAGAAGGACAGCGCGGTGATGCCGACCAGTACAAGGACGGAGGCCCACGGCACATTGAGCACATGGGCCAGGCCGCGGCGGTACACGGCGGCCAGGCGCCGGAATGCCCGGTCCACCAGGCGGGTCAGGCCGGAGCCCAGGCTTCTGCGCCGCAGAAATTTCGAGCTCAGCATCGGTGTGAGCGTCAGCGCGACCAGGCTGGAAAAAATCACCGCGGCCGCCAGCGTGATTCCGAATTCCTGGAACAGGCGCCCGACGTCACCCTGCATGAAAGACAGCGGAACGAACACGGCGACCAGCACGAGCGTGGTCGCGATCACCGCGAAACCGATCTCTTTCGAACCTTCCAGCGCCGCCAGCAGCGGTTTCTGGCCGTCTTCTATACGGCGGTAGATGTTTTCCAGCACGACGATAGCGTCGTCGACGACGAGACCGATGGCCAGCACCAGGCCCAGCAGGGTCAGGACATTGATCGTGTAGCCGAGCGCCGCCATGACCATGAACGTGGCCACCACCGAAACCGGCACGACCAGGGCCGGAATCATCGTCACGCGGAAGGAACCGAGGAACAGGTAAATAACGACGAGCACCAGCGCGACGGCCACGAACAGGGCCTTGTAAACCTCGTTCATCGAGGCCTCGATGAACTCGGCCCGGTCGTAGTTGACGTTCAGTGTCATGCCCTCGGGCAGGTCCGGCCGCACCCGCAGCATTTCTTCGCGCACCGCGCGCGACACCGCAACGTTGTTGGCCCGGGACAATTGCTCGATACCCAGGCCAACGGCATCGACACCGTTGGCGCGCGCGATGCTGCGTTCGTTTTCGGCGCCGATGCGCACCTCGGCGACCTCCGCCAGGGTCACCTGCTGCCCGTCCGGGCCGCGGCCGATCACCAGCTTTTGAAAATCGGACTCACGCGTGAACCCGGTGGCGGTGCGCAGCGTGAACTCACGGTCCAGGGATTCCAGCCGGCCGGCCGGCAGCTCCACGTTTTCGGCGCGCAGCGCGGTTTCCACGTCACCGACCGTGAGTCCATGCGATGCCAGCGCCTCGCGGGAAAGCCAGATGCGCATGGCGTAGCGGCGGGCGCCGGTGATGCGCACCCGCGCCACGCCCGGAACCGTGGAAAAACGGTCGACCAGGTAACGGTCGGCGAAGTCCGTGATCTCCAGACCCGAGTGCCGGTCCGAGGTCAGGTTGAGAAACATGATGGTTTCGCGGGTCGCGTCCACCTTGGCGATCTCGGGCGGGTCGGCTTCGACCGGCAGCTGGTCGACGATGCGTGAAACGCGGTCGCGGATGTCGTTGGCCGCGCTGTCGATATCGCGATCGAGCGCAAACTCGACCCGGATGTCCGAGCGTTCGTCGCGGCTGGTCGAGGTCAGCATTTCGATACCCTCGATACCCGCGATCACGTCTTCGATGACCTGGGTGACC
>JASFSI010000181.1:0-4715 GCA_050114495.1 Lysobacterales bacterium
CGATCGATACAGGTATTAGCGCCAATTTCGCAGTCATCGCCGATTTCGACGCTGCCCATCTGCGGTACTTTCTCCCAGTGATCGCCGGCGAAGGCGATACCAAAGCCGTCTGCGCCGATGACTGCTCCGGGATGCACGATAACGCGCCGGCCCAGCATCACACCCTGGCCCAGGGAAACGTTGGCATACAGGCGGCAGGCTTCACCCAGCCTGCAGTCGTTTTCCAGCACGGTTCCGGGCCCGACGACGCAGCCGTCGCCGATGACGCAGCCGTCACCGATAACCGCGTTGGCCCCGATGCTGACGCCTTCGCCCAGGACCGCCGATTCTGAAACGACCGCCGAGGCATGGGTGCCGGGCGCAGGAGCCGGGCGCGGATCGAACAGCGCCGCGATGCGTGCAAAAGCGAGGTAGGGGTCCTCGGCCACCAGGTATTCGGTCGGGCAGTTTTTGACGTCCTCCGCCTTCAGGATCACGGCGCCGGCCCGTGTTTGGGGCAGCGTCACGGCGTAAGACCGGTTGGCGAGAAAGGAAATGTCCGAAGCACTTCCGCCCGTCAGGGTGCCGACGCCCTCGATGACAGGATCCGCGCCTTCGCTTCGCTCGAGGTTGAAACGCTCGGCCAGTTCCGACAGGCGGTACCTTCGTTTCGATGGGGTCATGCGGGCTGTGTTCAGTCGGTCGCCAACTCGAGCTGGTCGGCGGCGTATTCCACTTCGAGCTGCTCGAGTATCAGGTCGGTGATGTCGAGTGCCGGGCTGGCGTAGATCACCGGGCTGGAGACGATCAGGTCGTAACCGTTGCGGCGCGCGATTTCCTGGACTGCGACGTTGATCTGTTCCTCCAGCAGCTGCACTTCCTCGGTACGGCGGAAAGACAGCTCGTCCATCAGGTCTTCCTTGCGCCGGCTGACGCTGCGCCGCAGCTCCCGCAGGTCGCGTTCGAGCCGGATACGGTCTTCGCTGTCGACGTCGCCCTGGCCGAGCCGCTGCTCCAGCGAATCCGCGCGCATTTCGTCGAGCTCGATGGCGTCGTTGCGCTCGCGGAACTCCTGGTCGAGCTTGGCACGCCCTGCAATGACCTGGGGCGCGTTGTCGAGGACTTCCTTCATGTCCACGTAGCCAATACGCAATGACTGCTGCGCGAACGCCGGCGAGATGCAGGCAAGCGACAGCAGGATTACGCAAATTGTTCGGACACAACTCGACATGCTCCGTATTCTACATCAAATTACGGAACGCGTTGACGTTTTTTGACAATCAGAATGTCGTGCCAAACGAGAACTGCAGGTCCTCGGTGCGGTCACCCGGTTGATCGTTGAACGGAAACGCGTAGGAGATGACGATCGGTCCGATCGGCGCCTCCCAGGTTACCGACAAGCCGAAGGATCCTCGCAGCTTGTTGGCATCGAAGGTATCGATGTTTTCGTACACGTACCCGGTGTCCACGAATGCCGCGATGCGTGTGCCCGAAGCGCCCCAGGGCGTGGGGAACGCCAGTTCCATGCCGCCCGCGACCTTGAAGTCGCCGCCGACCGCGCGGCAGAAGGCGTCCTTGGGGCCGAGCGTGTTGTCGTCGTAACCGCGCAGGTCGCGCACGCCGCCGCTGTAGAAGTGCTCGTAGAACGGCAGGCCGGTGTCGAGGAACATCACGTCGGTCGGATCGCAGTCACCCGCGATAATTTCTCCGGTGCCGGCGGGGTTCGCCAGCGAGGTATCGTCGTAATCGTCGTAGGCGTCACCGTAACCGATGGTGCCGCGCAGCGAGAACACGAGGCCCGCCCAGACCGGCCAGTACTTGGCGCCGCGGTAGGACAGCTTCCAGTATTGGCGCGTACTGCCCGGCAGAGCGGTCTGCAGGGTCAGCGACTGCGCGGAACCCCGGCTGGGGTTCAGGAAGTGGTTGCGGCTGTCGTGCGTCCAGCTCACCGTCCAGTCGATCACGTTAAATTCGCGTTCGTCCGGTGTCAGGATATTGTCGCCGTTGGCGTCGAGCGCGTAAGACAGCGGGTCGCCCACGCGCGGTGAGAGCCCGAACTCGTTACAGAAGCCCGTATCCGGATCGATCTCGATGCAGGCCAGCGTGCCGATATTCAGGCTCGAGTCGCGGTAGCCCAAACCGGAGCGCAGGTAATCCACCTCGGTGATCGGCACACCGAAATTCATGCCGACGGCCCACTCGCTGCTGGTGAAAGTCGAGATATTGGCGGCGCCCTGGTCGAATTCCTGGTAGCGGATATAGAAACCGCGGCTGATGCCTTCGTCGGTCCAGTAAGGATTGTCGTAACTGATGTTCAGGCTGCTGATGATGCTGGAGTGGGACAGGCCCAGTCCGAGGCGTTTACCGCTGCCCAGGAAGTTTTCCTGCTGAATGCTGAGCGAAGCGATCAGGCCCTGCACCTGCGAATAGCCGAGCCCGATGGTGAAACTGCCGGCGGGTCGCTCGACGACGGTCACGATCACGTCGACCTGGTCATCGGTGCCGGGAACCGGGGGCGTCTCGATCTCGACGGTTTCGAAGTAGGACATTCGCTGCATGCGAATCTTGGAGCGGTCAATGGCCGATTGCGAGAACCAGGCGCCTTCCATCTGCCGCATTTCACGGCGCAGCACTTCGTCCTTGGTCTTGGAGTTGCCGACGAAATGGATGCGCCTGATGTAAACGCGCTTACCGGGATCGACGAAGAAGTTGACCGACACCAGTCGGTTGTCGCGGTCCACGTCGGTGATCGGGTTGACGTTGGAGAAAGCGTATCCGATGTTCGCCAGGATCGAGTTGATGTTTTCGACCGACTGCTCGATGTCTTTGCGTGAAAAGATTTCGCCCGGCTGGACGACGATCAAACGGCGCAGCGTGCCCTCGTCGATCACCAGGTCGCCGGTGATCTGGACTTCGTCGACGCCGTAGACGTCGCCCTCGACGACGTTGGCGGTGATATAAATATCCTGTTTGTTCGGGCTGATGGAAACCTGGGTCGACTCGACGCTGAAGTCCACGTATCCGCGATCCAGGTAGTAGGAACGCAGCTTTTCCATGTCTCCGGACAGTTTTTCACGCGAATACTGGCCGTCCTTGGACCAGAATTTCCACCAGGGCACGATATCCGCCTCGAACGCCTTGCGGATTTCCTTGTCGGTGTAGGTCTCGTTGCCCACGATGTTGATGTGCTGGATCTTGGCAACCTCGCCCTCGTCAATAACGATGGCAATGCGAACGCGGTTGCGTGCGAGTTCCGTCACGCGTGTGTCGACCTCGACGGCGTAGCGTCCCTGGCTGAAGTACTGCTTGACCATTTCCTGTTGCAGGCGGTCCAGCACCAGGCGGTCGAAAACCTCGCCCTCGGACAGGCCGATGTCGTTCAGCACGCGCCTCAGGTCCTCTTCCTTGATGGCCTTGTTGCCGCTCAGCGTCACCGAGGAGATCGCCGGGCGTTCAAGCACGGTAATGACCAGGATATTGCCCTCGTGGCTCATGGAAATGTCCTGGAAAAAACCGGTCCGGTACAGCTCGCGAATCGCCGTGCGCGCACTGGTGGCGTTCAGCGTGTCGCCACGGTCCAGCGGCAGGTAGTTGTAGACCGTGCCTTCAGAGATGCGCTGCAGGCCCTCGACGCGGATGTCCTGGATGACGAAGGGCTGCGCCGCATGCGCCGGCGACGCACCGGCCATGAATGTGATCAGCAGAACCAGGGCGAGAGTGTTGCGTATCGTGGCCATGCAAGAGCCAGCCGTCTTGTTTTTCGTCATGTTCAGGTCCGTAACGGCTCCCGTGACGTCCACGGGCCTGAAGTCTATCCGACCAGCCGTAAAATATCGTTAACGAAAGCAAGGCTCATCAAGCCCGCCAGAGCAATGAGCCCAAAATATTGGCCCGCTATCTGAACCTGTTCAGATACCGGGCTTCCTTTGACCAATTCTATCAGGTAATAGAGCAGATGACCCCCGTCCAGCACCGGAATGGGCAGCAGGTTCAGGATACCCAGGCTGAGGCTGATCGCGCCGAGGAAAAAAAGGAACTGCGAAAAACCGGCCGTGGCCGAGGAATTGGCGAACTGGGCAATACTGATCGGACCGGACAGGTTGCTGACCGAGGCCTTGCCCGTGATCATCCGGCCGAGCAGCGCCAGCGTCGATCCCGCCAGCCGCCAGGTCTCGTGGACAGCCGCGGGAAGCGCTTCGACCGGTCCCAGGCGGTAAAGGATGGTTGCGCGCCGCAGCGAGGCTTCCTGTTCACTGCTCAGGCCGTCGTTGCTGACGCCAAGGATCAGCCGGCTCGAGAACCAGCCGTCCTTCTGTTCCGCCGGCAGGATATCCACTTCAAGACGCCTGCCATCGCGCTCGATACCGACGGCGAGCGGGGTGCCGGTGCGGCCGTGCGCCTGCAGCAGCGGGCCGATCAGGCGCCAGTCGGTGACCTCTTCGCCGGCGATCGTCCGGATGACATCTCCGCTGCGCAGACCGGCCCGTTGCGCGGGGCTGTCTTCGCTGACCGCGCCCACGACGGCGGGTATCCGCAGCTGCCAGGGCTCGATGCCAACGGCCTCGAGCAACCGTTCTTCGCTGAAATCACCGCCCAGTTGGCTGAGCTGCAGGACGTGCTGCGTCTCGAAGCCGTTGCTGTCCTCGACGGTTACGCTCACGTCCTCGCGGTCGAGGGCGCGGGTTACGAGAGAAAGCACCGTGTGCGTCCACGCGCGCGTCCGCTCCCCGTCCCCC
>JASFSI010000182.1:0-4713 GCA_050114495.1 Lysobacterales bacterium
GGGCGGTGAGCCGCCCGGCACCGAGGCTGGGGTCCCGAGGCCGGAAGCGCGCCTCGGGCAGGGGGGAGAACATTAGCTCTGCGGCAGAATCACCGTATCGATCACGTGAATCACGCCGTTGCTGGCATTGATGTTGATGAAGGGAGCGACCACATTGATTTCCTGGCCCTGAGCATCTTCGATCATACCGTCCTCGGTCGTAATGAAGCCGGTGCCGAGCAGCATCTCAATTTCCTTGGCATTGCCACGCTTGTTGAAGACGCTATTGGAGAATCGGCGTCCTTCGGTGACGTGGTAAGCCAGAATCGTGAGCAGACCATTCGGATCTTCCTCGAAAGCGGCACAGACATTGGCGTCATTCAAACCCAGTTTTGCGAAGGCCGTGTCAACGGGTGCGAACAGCGTGACCTTGTCGTCACCGGTCAGGATGTCGACGACAGCGCCGTCAAAGTACTCGCAGGTGGCCGCGGCGAGCAGGGTGTCGAACACCTCGAGGTCGGCGTTGGCAGCGATGGCGGTCACAACGATGTCTGCCTTACCCGGCTTGCCCGGCACTACTTTGTCTTTGGACGGGCCGGCGAACGCGCTCTGGGTCAGGGCCACGGAAACGGCGGCGATGGTCAATGCTGAGGTAATTTTTGCGAATTTCATAATTTCAATCTCCTGGTAGGTTTGCAGTGCTCAAATCATTCATATCGCTTCAACGATATGTTTCCTCTAAGAACGATGCAAAAGTTATACAAAACCCTGTGAAGGGAGTGTGAAGAGTGTTTTCAGGACTGCATGAAGGCGAATGCGAAAAGGAAATAACGGGCTCGGGGCAGCCCTCTTGCCATGTATCCATGAACGAAGGTGAGCCCGGGCGGCTCAAAGGATCTTCAGGAACTCAGATTGCTCCAGCTGATCGACAGCTGCAGCACGGTCGCTATCGATACCCAGGCCAGGTAGGGGACCTGGGCGATCGCCACCCACCGGTAGTATTTCCAGATGACGACGATGATCCAGACGATGGACGCCCAGACCACCAGGATATCGACCGCGGCCAACACCAGGCTGCGCAGTCCGAACTGGATGGGCGTGAAAGCGAGATTTGCGGCCAGGTTGACGATGAAAGGCACGGTCACCTTCCAGGGCACTTTTTTTCGAATGGCCTGGACGAAAACGAACGCGAAGGTGACGAAGATGATCGGATACAGCGTCTGCCAGACCAGGCCAATCGTGGCGGGTTCCGGTGTCCAGGACGGTTTTACCAGGCTGTCGTACCACTCGATCCAGGACATTTTCATTCCTCCGGCGATTTTTGAGCACTTGCTGCTCGGCAAAGCAGGTGAATTTCCAGCAATTCACTATAACGCCTGCCCCTTCCGATAAAAACAGGGCCCGTTGAAAGCAGCCCGTCCATTTTTCAAGGCCAATTCAAACGGGGGCTTTTGTCACGGACCGCTTTCGATAAGAATGGGTGAACTCCCTTTTGCCAAGCGCGGGTATCGCGGGTGAATTCAAGACTGGCGCACATGGAACTGCATTTCGCCGTCCTGCTGTTCGGCACGGCCGGCCTGTTCGGAAAGCTGGTCCCGGCAGACCCGGCCACCATCGTGTTGGGGCGAACCGTTTTCGCCGCCCTCGCGATTTTCGCGGCGCTGCGGTTTTCGCCTGTCCCGCTCAGCATCGTTCCGGGGCGGTCCCGGTGGCTTTTGCCCGCCTCCGGCCTGGTGCTTGCGCTGCACTGGCTTACCTTTTTTCACGCCATTCAAATCTCGACGGTGGCCATCGGCCTGGTGGGTTTCGCCAGTTTTCCGGTATTCGTCACCTTCCTGGAACCGCTGGTTTCACGGCAGACCCTCCGCGGCGTCGACATCCTCAGCGCGCTGATCGTGGTGATCGGCCTGTTACTGGTTGCTCCAAGCTTCGAGCTGAATGACGCGGGGACGGCCGGCCTCGCCTGGGCCGTCGTTTCCGGTGCGCTGTTCGCGGTACTGACCCTGATGAACCGGCCGCTCGTCGCGAGCAACTCCTTCATGGTCGTGGCGTTCTATCAGCAGATCACGGCGGCCCTGGTTCTGATTCCGTTTGCTTTACCGCTCAGGCAAATGCCCGAGACCAGAACCCTCTGGCTTTTGCTCGTACTGGGCGTGATCTGCACCGCATTGCCCCACTTGCTGTTCATCAAATCCCTGCGCGCGCTCAAGGCGCAGCTGGTCAGCATCGTCACCGGCCTGGAACCGGTCTACGGTATCGCGCTGGCCGCCCTGCTGCTGGGCGAAATTCCGGCATTGAACACGCTGCTTGGAGCCGCCCTGATTTTCGCGGCGGTCTGGCTCGCCACGCGGGCGCACAACGCCCCGGTCCGTCCCTGATTTCGAAGAAACCGCATGGAACACAAGCGAGGTGATCCGGCAAATTGCCAGCCAAGCGCATGGCACGTTATGATTTCGAACCGCAGCCGGATCAAGTAGAAACAGAAATGGCGGAATCGCCTAACCCCAGCAAGCAGCCCGCTCTCTCGGCCGTTCTGTGGACGCCGGATTGCTACGACACCATTCGCAAGACCATCGCTTCCCTGCGGGCCCAGACGATTCACGAACGCATCGAACTGATCCTCTTTGGCCCCAGCGAGGAATCCATGACGGGGCCGAAAACCGACCTCGAGGGATTTGCCTGCCATCAACGGATCGTGCTGCGCTCCTTTGAAAAATCCTCGGTCATCCGCGCCGAGGGTGTGCGTGCCGCGAGGGCGCCCATCGTCGCGTTCATGCAGGACCATGCGTTCCCGGTTTCAGGCTGGGCCGAGGCCCTGCTGAAATGCTACGAAGGTCCCTGGGCGGGGGCCGGCTTCGTATTCGCCAACGATAATCCGAACACGGCCACCAGCTGGGTGAATTTCCTTTTGCAGTACGGCGAATGGGCCGACCCGCCGCCGGGTGGCACACCGACCCACATCGGCGGGCACATGGCCAGCTACCGGCGGGATGTGCTGATGGCCTACGGCGAGGAACTGCCGCGCAAGCTCGAAACCTCGGTCGCCATGCACTGGGAACTGATCGAGCAAGGCCATCTTTTCGCTATCGCGCCGGGCGCCCTGGTCTATCACCAGAACCATTCCCGGTTTTGGCCTTCGCTGGAACTGCGCTTTCAGACCGGGCGGCTGTTTGCCGCCAACCGCAGCGCGAAGTGGTCCGTGACCCGCCGCGTGGCCTATGCCCTGGCGGCACCGCTGATTCCGCCGCTCAGGTTGAGCCGTCTCTTGCGCGCAGCGGTGCGTGTCGGGCAAGCGAGAAGGCTTCCGCAACTCGTACTGATCGGAACTGTCCTGCTGATTTTCGATGGCGCGGGTCAGGCCGTGGGCGCCCTGGCCGGGCACGGCGGCGCAATGGAGTGGATCACGAAAATCGAATACCACCGCCACCGTTTCATGGTCGAGGGCGAGTTTTCCGAGTTTTCGAAAACCCCGGCCGGACCGCCGCGGCGCGCATAATGAACGCCGTGCCTGCATTATCGGGCTTCCTGCAGCGGCCGGCGAAAGCGCGCTTCGAACTGACCAACATCTGCAACCTGCGCTGCATCATGTGCGGCATCTGGAAAGACCGGCCCAATCTCCGCATCGCACCCGAACAATTCGAAGACCTGTTGCAGCAGAAAACGCTGAGCCGCCTCGGCGTGATCTCGCTGACCGGCGGCGAACCCTTCTCGCTGAGCAACCTCGGCGAATACTACGATATCGCCCGCAGTCAAAAAAAGCGGGCCCATATCAATATCAGCACCAACGGGTTCTATACCGAGCGCACGCTTGACTTCCTGGAATCGAAGCAACCCAAAAACGTCTCCATTACCATCAGCTATGATGGGATCCGTTCGCACGACGCGATCAGGGGTGTGGATGGCTCTGCGGACAGGTTGCTCGATACGGCCCGCGCGGTCAGGGACCATTTTCCGCGCATCGCGCTGTCGCTGAAAATGACCGTGACCAACGACAACCACGGCGAGATTCTGGACACGGCACGCCAATGCCGGGAACTGCAGATTCCGTTCCGTTTCAAAACGCTGGAAAAACTGCTGTGCCACCAGGGCCGGCACCCTTCGCAAATCAGCGGACCGGACTACGATGAAGACATCATCGAATCGATCACCCGCCAGGCGCGCAACGTGCTCGCGCTCGGCATCGACACCAATGCCGGCTACCTGGACAAGCTGATTCAAATGCAAAGCGGCACGAAAGTATCCTGCAACTGCTCGCCAAAAGTGCTTTTCATCGGCGTGGACGGCAAGGTGTTCCTGTGCAGAAGAAAGCCGGCGATCGGGGACCTGGAACACCAGGCACTTGACGAGATCTGGGCTTCGAATGAGCGGGACAAGCGGCTGGAACAAATGCGTTCCTGCGAAGAATCCATACTGAGCTTATCGTACACAAACCACTGATAACATGGCGCGCAACCTACGCAAAAACGTCACGGACGCACTGAGAGCCCTGCTCTTTCGGGAGATCCGGTTCGAATACGAACATATTCCGATCCGGATTCCCGATGCACCCTACCGAAAGATCCTGAACTGGGTCGCCGTGGAGGCTGCCATCGCGGCCAAGGCCACGCAACCCTGGGGCTTTCCGACTTACCTCCAGATAGAACCCACGACCATCTGCAACCTGGGCTGCAAGTACTGCCCGGTCAGCGAACGGACCGACGAACCCATCGGGCACCAGGACCCCGAACTCGCAAA
>JASFSI010000183.1:0-4702 GCA_050114495.1 Lysobacterales bacterium
TCCAGCCAGGCCGATGGGCTGCGCCAGCCGGTGCACGCGGAAGACCTGGCGCAGCTGGCCACGGACTGCCTGTCGGCAGACACGGGACGGTACCTGGAATGCACGGCGCCCGGCGGCGAAACGCTGGGCTACCGGGAAATGGTCGAACGCGTGGCGCGCTGCGGCCGCCGCCGGATCCGCCTGCTGCCTCTGCCCCCGGCAATGCTTGCCGCCCTGGTCCGGCTGGCTGCGATGACCGGCCCCTGGAAAGGCGTCAACCCCGAAATGGTTCGCCGACAGTCGCTTGACATGGTTTTTGAGCCATCGAGTCTCCCGCCGACGATCGACTGGAATCCGCGACCGTTTCGGCCGAAGCCCTTCGACTTCCATATTCCCCCTGGATTGGAACGCTACCGCCCGGCTGGATAAGGGCGGATTAACAGGTTTTTTTCTCACCTGTGCCGGCGCTGGCGCCGCATACCGGTTTTTCGGGGACGTTCGAGCACGTCCCTGTGTCACTTGGATGAGAACATCCTGTTCTCATACACCCCGCAAAACCGGTATACGACACCTCGCCTCGCTTCGGCAGAAGCGTCGCAGTCCACCCTTTATGAACGGTCAGGCCAGCCGCCGGTACCTGACGCGGTGCGGGTTCGCGGCCTCGTCGCCGACACGGCGCCGCAGGTCGGCCTCGTACTCGCTGTAGTTGCCCTCGAACCACTCCACGTGGCTGTCGCCCTCGAAAGCCAGCATGTGCGTGGCGATGCGGTCCAGGAACCAGCGGTCATGCGAGATCACAATCGCGCAGCCGGGGAAATCCAGCAGCGCCTCTTCGAGCGCGCGCAGCGTTTCCACGTCCAGGTCGTTGGTCGGTTCGTCCAGCAGCAGCACGTTGCCGCCGGATTTCAGCAGCTTGGCCAGGTGGACGCGGTTGCGCTCACCACCCGACAGGTCCTTGACCCGTTTCTGCTGATCGGCTCCGCGAAAGTTGAAACGGCCCACGTAGGCACGGGACTGTGTCTTGTAGTTGCCGACCGTGATGATTTCCTCGCCGTCGGCGATTTCCGTCCAGACGGTGTTCTCGCCGTCCAGCGAGTCGCGGCTCTGGTCGACGTAGGCCAGGTCCACCGTCGGTCCGATCCGGATTTCGCCGCTGTCCGGCTGTTCCTGGCCGGTCAGCATGCGGAACAGCGTCGATTTGCCCGCGCCGTTGCCGCCGATCACGCCCACGATCGCACCGGGCGGCACGCTGAAGCTGAGGTCGTCGATCAGCAGGCGGTCGCCGAAACCCTTCTTCAGGTGTTCCACTTCGATTACCTGGTCGCCGAGCCGCGGGCCGGGCGGAATGTAGATCTCGTGGGTCTCGTTGCGTTTCTGCGTTTCCTGCGTGCTCAGTTCATCGAAGCGCTGCAGGCGGGCCTTGCTCTTGGCGCGGCGCCCCTTGGGGTTCGAGCGCACCCACTCGAGCTCCGCCCGGATCGAACGCTGGCGCGCTTTCTCGCGGCTTTCCTCCTGCGCCAGGCGCTGCTCTTTCTGCTCCAGCCAGGACGAGTAATTGCCTTTCCACGGGATGCCGTAGCCGCGGTCCAGTTCCAGGATCCACTCCGCCGCGTTGTCGAGGAAGTAGCGGTCGTGCGTGATCGCCACGACCGTGCCCGCGAACTCGGTCAGGAAGCGTTCCAGCCAGGCCACGGACTCGGCGTCCAGGTGGTTGGTCGGTTCGTCCAGCAGCAGCATGTCCGGGCCGGCCAGCAGCAACCGGCAGATCGCGACACGGCGGCGCTCGCCGCCGGACAGGTGTGCAACCGAGGCGTCCCAATCGGGCAGCCGCAAAGCGTCCGCGGCCACTTCCAGGGTGCGTTCCAGTTCCCAGCCGTTGGCGTTCTCTATGGCCTCCTGCAGCTCGGCCTGTTCCGCCAGCAGCGCGTTCATCTCGTCGTCGCTCATCGGTTCGGCGAACTTCATGCTGACCTCGTCGAAGCGGTTCAGCAGGTCCCGCGTCTCGGCGACGCCTTCCTCGACCACCTCACGGACCGTCTTGCTCTCGTCCAGCTCCGGTTCCTGGGGCAGGTAGCCGATCCGGATTCCGGGCTGCGGCCGGGCCTCGCCCTCGAAATCGCCGTCCACGCCCGCCATGATGCGCAGCACGGTCGACTTGCCCGCGCCGTTCAGCCCGAGCAGCCCGATCTTCGCGCCGGGAAAGAAGGAAAGTGAAATATCCCGGATGATCTTCCGGTCCGGCGGCACCGTCTTGCTGACGCCGATCATCGTGTAAATGAATTGAGCCATGTTCCAACAGAATGAAGTGTTTGATTTTCGGGGAAGCGATTATGCGTCAACTGCCATAAAAATGCTAAAATCCGGCGTCACCCAGCCATAAAGAATCCGCAGCCGTAACCGCGCTTGCATGCCGGGGAACGCGCCGAACCGGACCACACAGAGCAGGAAGAGGAATGTTTGACAGCAACGACCGCATCCGCGGATACGATGACGAACTGGCCGATGCGATCCACGCGGAACATGTCCGGCAGGAAGAACACATCGAACTGATCGCGTCCGAGAACTACGCCAGCCCGCGCGTGTTGGAGGCGCAGGGTTCGGTACTGACCAACAAGTACGCCGAGGGTTATCCTTCGCGCCGCTATTACGGCGGCTGCGAGTACGTCGACCGCGCCGAGGACCTGGCCCGCGAACGGCTCAAGGAACTGTTCGGCGCGAACTACGCCAACGTGCAGCCGCATTCGGGCTCGCAGGCCAACGCCGCGGTTTACCTGGCCCTGCTGAACCCCGGTGAAACGATCATGGGCATGGGGCTGAACGAGGGCGGTCACCTGACGCACGGCAGCAAGGTCAATTTTTCCGGCAAGTTTTTCAACCCGGTTTTTTACGGCGTCGACCCGGATACGGGCATGATCGATTACGAGCACATGGCGGAACTGGCCGAGGCGCATCGGCCGCGCCTGCTGGTCGGCGGTTTCTCGGCCTATTCGCGCAAGGTCGACTGGGCGCGCATGCGCGAGATCGCGGATTCGGTGGGCGCCTGGTTCCTGGTCGACATGGCGCACGTGGCCGGGCTGGTCGCGGCCGGCGTCTACCCCAACCCCCTGCCGCACGCCCACGTGGTGACTTCCACCACCCACAAGACCCTGCGGGGCCCCCGCGGCGGCCTGATCCTGTCGATTGCCGACGAGGAAATGATGAAGGTCCTGGACTCCGTGGTCTTTCCCGGAACGCAGGGCGGGCCGTTGATGCACGCGATCGCGGCCAAGGCGGTTGCCTTCAAGGAGGCGCTGGACCCGGAATTCCGCGTCTACCAGCAGGACGTCCTGGACAATGCGCGCGCGATGGCCGCGGTGGTCATGGAGCGCGGTTACCGCATCGTTTCCGGCGGCACCGACAACCACCTGTTCCTGATCGACCTGATCGGGCTGGATTTCACCGGTAAAGACGCCGAGGAATCGCTGGGCCGCTCCTACATCACGGTCAACAAGAACACGGTGCCGGGCGAACCCCGGTCACCGTTCGTGACCAGCGGGCTGCGCATCGGCACGCCGGCGGTGACCACGCGCGGCTTCACGGTCGCGGACTGCCAGGAACTGGCCGGCCTGATCTGCGACGTGCTCGACAACGTCGGCGACAAGGCGACGGAGGACCGCGTGCGCGAGCAGGTGCTCACGCTGTGCGGCAGGTACCCGGTCTACTCGAAGGACGTGCGCGGAGCACCCTGATGATCTGCCCGTTCTGCAGCCACGAGGAAACCCGGGTCGTCGATTCCCGGCTGACCCGTGACGGTCTGCAGATCCGCCGGCGGCGGCAGTGCGAGTCCTGCGGTTCGCGTTTCAATACCTTCGAGTCACCCGAGCTCAAGGCGCCGCGCATCGTCAAGTCGGACGGCGGCCGTGAAGCCTTCTCAGAAGAAAAGCTGCGCGAAGGCATGATGAGAGCGCTCGAGAAGCGGCCGGTGGAGACCCGCAAGGTCGAGCAGGCCATCCGCTCGCTGCTGCGCGAAATCAGCTCGGTGGAAGACTCGGAGATTCCCAGTACGCTGCTGGGAGAATGGGTCATGCGCGAACTGGCGCGCCTGGACCAGGTGGCCTACGTGCGCTTCGCCTCGGTCTACAAGCGCTTCGAGGACGTGCAGGCGTTTCGTGACGTGATCGAGCGCCTCGAGCGCGAACCCCCGGCGGACGAGGAAGAACGGCAGATCTCCCTGCTCGATACGCCCGCTGCGCCGGACGGCCGGTCCGGTTCGTGAACTTTTCGGCCCGGGATCACGAGTGCATGGCGCGTGCGCTGCGCCTGGCGCGCCGTGGACTCAACACGACCGACCCCAATCCCCGCGTTGGCTGCGTGATCGCGAATGACGAGCGCATCGTCGGAGAAGGCTGGCATGTTGCGGCCGGTGGCGCGCACGCGGAAGTCGCCGCATTGAACGACGCCGCCGAGCCCGTGCGCGGAATGACGGCCTACGTCACCCTGGAACCCTGTTCCTTTCACGGGCGCACGCCGCCGTGCACCGACGCGCTGATCGACGCCGGCGTGGCGCGCGTGGTCGTGCCGATCGAAGACCCCAACGAACGCGTTCGCGGCGCCGGCCTGCAGAAGCTTCGCGAAGCCGGCATCACCGTGGAAAGCGGCCTGATGGCAGCGCAGGCGGCCGAGCTCAATCCCGGCTTCATCAAGCGCATGCGGACCGGGCGCCCGTGGGTTCGCGTCAAGACTG
>JASFSI010000184.1:0-4628 GCA_050114495.1 Lysobacterales bacterium
CCCGAACCCACCACTTGGTTCAGGTTCTTGCGAAATCATTCATCCTCTTCGGGCATCGGCAGTGCCATGTTCGAGTAGATGGACAGGTCTTCTGGCTCTGCCTCGTCATTTTCCGCGGGGTTGAGCGTCCGCTCGATGTGCTCGAGAAACGGATGAACTTCTTCCAGTTCCGGGTTGAAGCTCAGCGCGAATTGAAAATGGTTTCTTGCCAACTCCAGGTATTTCCTGTTTTGTGGAAACAGTTGCAAGTACAGAAAGCCCTTGTAGAACTCCTTGAGGGCAGGTTGTTCAAGCCGGTTGACAATATAAGCGTAGCGATCGGCCGCTTCCTGTTTTCTGCCGGCCTGGATGAGCAGGTTGCTCAGCATCAGGTTGGTTTTCATCCATCCTTCGTCCTGCTCCGAATTCGCCGTCAGCGCGGCAATGGCGTCCTCTACCCGGTCGGTCTGGCCATAGGCCTTGACGCATATGCTGAGGAAATCCGGGTTTGAGAGGAAATCCGGATTTTCATCACAGATTCTCGATATTTGATCGTAATGCTTTCGTTGCCACAGCATGGCGAGAAGGCGCTTTAACGAGGCCGAATTTCGGTTTCCGTACTCGTACTCGGATTGGAACAGGTACGTTTCGCTGGACCAGTCATGGTTGCGGTCCCAGGTGACGATGGCGCCCAGCAGAATCAAGGGAAGCCCCACCAGCATGATGATTTTCGAGTTGAATCGTTTCGCCACGGCAAACGCAGCGAACGCGACGATGATGGCAAAACCGATCGATGGATAATAAAGATAGCGATCGGCCATGTGCGGCATCGAGCCATCGGTGCTGATCAGGCGGCTGGCCGGCAAAAAGGCGATCAGGAAAAACGCCAGCCCGGCGGCGAGTGACGGTTTTCCTCGAAAATACAGACCGACGGCACCGAGCAGCAGGATGACCCATGCAATCCCGCCCAGCCAAAGCGTGAGATCCGTTGGCCGCCCGTAGAAAACGGCCAGCGGCCAGGGCCAGAACATCGTGCGCATCGCCTGGGCCAGCACGAAACCCATGCCCTCGAGGTAACTGGCGCCCGCAAACCGGGTGGCTTCCAACAGGACACTGAATTCATCGCCCGATGGCGCCTCGCCGGCGAGTGCATTTGTGCGCAGGTAGAAGTAGCCGGCGATGGGCAGCAGCATCCAGAACACGGGCAGGAAGCGGCGAACCCGCTGCCAGAAAGTGCCTTCGGTCAGCAGGAAGATCAGCGCTACCGCGATGCCGGGCAGCGATAGCGCGCTCTCCTTGAACAGGATGGCGATGCAGTAGGCCAGACCGAAACCGAGCCAGGCGCTGACGGGTCGGGACTCCAGGCGGCTCAGCAGCCACCACAGACCTGCGATGGCAAAAATCGAAACCGAAATGGAAGAGCCGTTGAAAACGGAATTCACCACCTCGGTGTGCACGGGATGAACGGCGAACATCATCGCTGCCATCAATGCGGCGAGCTCGGCTTTTCTGCCGCTGAAGCCGCGCATGTTCAACAGATATCTCAGGAAGCCAAGCAGCAGAAGGCATGCGATGACGTATTTTGCAATATTGAAGATGTGGTAGCCGGCATTCCAGTCGCCAAACCACCGTGTTTGCAAATCAAAGCTGACCAGCATAAGCGGACGGTAGAAGCCACGACCGGGACGGTCGCCCCAGACGTCCCGCATGAAGGCTTCCTGGGTGGAATCGATCTTGACGAGCTGGTTGGCGCCGACGAATACCTTGTCGTCGAGAACGAGGTTTTCGTGCGCAGCGTTGGCGAACGCGAGGAGGGTGACCAGGGCCAGCACGATGGCGGAAATCCATGCAGTGGATCTGCTGTTGCCTCCGGAAGGGGCTGTGGTTGGCTCGTTCACGGTTTGCGCCGGCTCCATGACCTTGAAAAGTCCATATTCTAAATGCAAAAACGCCGCGGTGACGCGGCGTTTTTGTTTCTGTGGCCGTATGGCCGCTCAGTCTTCGTCTTTCTTCTTGAAATCCGCCTCGAGCTGGTTCTGCACTTCGCGCGGAACCGGGTCGTAGTGGCTGAACTCCATGGTGAAGCTGCCCTGGCCCTGCGACATGCTCTTCAGCTCGGCGTGGTAGTCGCTGAGCGAACTCAGCGGCATATCCGCCTTCACCGTGACCTGTCCGCCGCTCAGGCTTTCCGTGCCGCTGATGCGTGCGCGTCGTCCGGCGAGGTTGCCGGTGACATCACCCATCACGGCCTCGGGCACGGTCACGTCCACGCTGACGATCGGCTCGAGAATCTGCGGGCCGGCGTTCGAGATGGCGTCCAGGAAGGCATTGCGGGCGGCGATGACGAAGGCGATTTCTTTTGAATCCACCGGGTGGAATTTGCCGTCGTAGACATCGACTTCGATGTCCTGCAGCTGGTAGCCCGCGATGGCACCCTCGTCCATGATCTGGCGAACGCCTTTTTCCACAGCGGGAATCAGGCTGGTCGGAATCGAGCCGCCGACCACGCTGTTTTTGAATTGGAAGCCTTCACCGCGCTGCAGCGGGCGAATGCGCAGGAAAACTTCACCGAACTGGCCGGCGCCGCCGGTCTGCTTCTTGTGGCGATAGTGGCCTTCGGCCGCCCGCGTGACGGTCTCGCGGTAGGCAATACGCGGCGGTCGTGTGTTCACTTCCACGCTGTAGCGCGATTTCATGCGCTGCAGCATTACCCGCATGTGGAATTCGCCCAGGCCGCGGATCACGGTCTCGTTCAATTCCTGGTTCTGCTCGATGATGAAGCAGGGGTCTTCTTCCGCCAGCTTGGCGATCGACTGCGCCAGCTTCTGTTCCTGGCCCCGGGCCTTCGTTTCAATGGCCAGGCCGTACATTGGCTGCGGCAGATCGATGGGCTTGAGGTGGAAATGATCTTCATCGTGCGAATCGTGAAGGATGGCGTCGTAGTAAATTTCATCTACCTTGGCAACGGCGCAAATATCGCCTGGTATGCCGGCGTCGACTTCCTCGTGCTTGCCGCCCTGGACTTTGAACAGGTGCCCCACCTTGAACGGCTTGCGGCCGTCGCCGACCAGCAACTGAGTGTCGGGCTTGATCGTTCCCTGGTAGATGCGGAATACGCTCAGCTTGCCGACGAAGGGATCGTTGGTGATCTTGAACACGTGCGCCACGACGTGGCCGTCGGGGTCCGGAGTGACCGCTACTTTCTCCGCGTCCTTGCCTTCGCCTTTGAGGACAGGCGGCGGATTGCCTTCCAGCGGGTTGGGCAGCAGCCGTTTGGCCAGTTTCAGGAAACTGTTGAGGCCGGCGCCGTTATGCGCCGAGGTGAAGCAGATCGGCACCAGGTGCCCTTCGCGCAGCGCTTTTTCAAAGGCGTCGTGAAGTTCTTCCTTGCTCAGCTCCTCGCCCTCGAGGTACTTCTCCATCAACTCCTCGTTGACTTCGACGACCTGGTCGATGATGGCCTCGTGCGCGTCGGACATGGACAGGATGTCGGTTTCACCGTCCTCGTCGTAAAAACAGTCCTTGACCTTGGTCAGCCCCTCGGAGGGCAGGTTGATCGGCAGGCACTCGGGGCCGAATTCCTCGCGGATGATGTCAACCAGGCTGGCCAGCGTATTCTTGCCGACCTGGTCCATCTTGCTGACCACGATCACCCGGCACAGGCGGCGTTGCTTGGCCCGGCGCATCAGGCGGCGGGTGGAAAGCTCGACGCCATTGTGTGCATTGATCACGATGGCGGTTGTCTCGGTTGCCGCCATGCCGCTCAGGGTCGGCCCGCGAAAATCCGGGAATCCCGCGGTGTCGATCATGTTCAGGTGAATGCCTTCGAAATCCAGGCTGGCGATGGCGGAATCCAGTGAGTGCTGCATTTCTTTTTCGAGCGGGTCGTGATCGGTCGTGGTTGTGCCCCGTTCGATCGTGCCGGCTTCGCCGATCATGCCGGCCCGTTGGAGCAGGGCTTCGATCAGCGTGGTTTTGCCGGTTCCGGCATGGCCCACAAAGGTGAGATTGCGGATGTCTTCGGTACGGTAGTTCGGCATTCGGTCTTCCTGATGCTTTGTTATCTGGGGGGACGGTCATCCTAGTACAGATTGGCGGATGCTCCAAATCCCGTTACGTGTATTCCGTGCCGTCACCGACAGGCGGTATTCATGCCGCGGAAAGATTCTCGGTCAACACGGAGAAATTGGAGCAATCTTAGGCATGAATGTCGCGGGAAGCCTTGATATTGGTCAAGCACAGCTGTGAGCAGGCCGGTGCAGGGGCGTTGAAAATTTTTCGAAACCCCATGGAACTTCCCGTAAAGGCCAGGGTCCTATTTCGTGAACGTTGAAATTCATTGTTCCACACTCCTCGTGGGTAGTCAGATTCAGTTCACGACAAACCCCATATTGCGGCGCCTTCCATGGCGCCGCTTTTTTTTGCGGCCGGGCGAACGGCGGACGGTGTCATTCGACAAGCGGGCTTGATTACTCGTGGCCGCCGGTACCATCATAGGCCTGGGTTGAGCGGGTGAAGGTCCTGAAAGACAGGCATGAAAAAAGGCCGCGGGTCAGGGAATGAGGAGTGCAGAATTAATACCCTGTCAGGTTGAGGGAGAGACCATCCCGCGGCCTTACCTAATAGACCGTTCCAAGCGAGAAAAGGTT
>JASFSI010000185.1:0-4612 GCA_050114495.1 Lysobacterales bacterium
AGTCTCCAGTGCATCGGCTGCTTCGTCTTCACCCAGCGAATGGCGCAGCATCATCGCGGAAGAGAGCAGCATCGCGTAGGGGTTGGCAATGCCCTTGCCGGCGATGTCGGGGGCCGAGCCGTGGATTGGCTCGTACAGGCCGAAACGCCGCTCGTTCAGGGAAGCCGAAGGCAGCAGGCCGAGCGAGCCGCACAGCATGGAGGCCTCGTCGGAGATGATGTCGCCGAACATGTTCTCCGTCAGCATCACGTCGAAATCCCCGGGACGGCTCAGCAGGTGCATGGCAGCGGCATCGACGTACAGGAATTCGAGGTCGAGTTGCGGAAACTCGGCATCCACAACCGCGCGCACGACTTCGCGCCACAGGCGTGACGTTTCCAACACGTTGGCCTTGTCGATCAACGTCAGGCGCCGGTCGCGTTTCATCGCGATGTCGCAGGCGGCCCGCGTTACCCGCTCGATTTCGGGGCGCGTGTAGCGGCAGACGTCCTCGGCCTCGTCCTCGTTGCGCCACTTGTTTCCGAAATAGCTGCCGCTGGTCAGTTCGCGGACGATCATCAGGTCCACGTTGACCAGGCGGTCGGGTTTCAGCGGCGAAAAGCGCTGCAGCGCCGGATGCAGCACCACGGGGCGCAGATTGCAGAAAAGGTCCAGCGCGGCTCGAATTTTCAGCAGTCCCAGCTCCGGCCGCTGCTCGGCCGGGCGATCGTCCCAGTCGGGTCCGCCAACGGCGCCCAGCAGGGCCGCGTCGGCGCCCTCGCAGGCATCCAGGGTGGCCTGCGGCAGCGGTTCGCCGGTAGCGTCGACCGCGGCGCCGCCGATCAGCTGCTCGTCCAGCTCGATGCGAAAGTCCCTGTCTTGCGTAAGTGCATCCAGCGCCCGGACGGCCGCTGCGTACACCTCGGCGCCGATGTAGTCACCGGGCAGGCCGACGACACGGTAGTGTTTTTGTTCCTTACTTGCCATGTTCCTGCTCGTAGCCGCGGATATCGTCCGCAGCTTGAAGAATGAAGTCCAGCTGGTCAATGCCGCGTGCCAGGCAATAAGCCGAGAACGGGTCCAGGGGGAAGGTGAATGCGCCGTAATCCTCGACCTCGAGGCTGCGGCTGCCAATGTCGATTTTCACCGCGGTGTCCGGATGTTTCAGCAGCCAGTCGGCGACTTCTTCTTCCACGGTGACCGGAAGCAGGCCGTTCTTGAGCGCGTTGCCGCGGAAGATGTCCGCGAAGCGGCTGCTGACGACCGCCCGGATTCCATAGTCCAGCAAGGCCCAGGGCGCATGCTCACGGGACGAACCGCAGCCGAAGTTTTCACCGGCTACCAGTACCTGCTGGCGGTCGACGTCGTGGCCGCGCAGCGGGCTGTTCGATCTTTCGCTGCCGTCGTCGTTGAACCGCCAGGCATGGAAACAGGCTGCGCCCAGGCCCTCGCGGCCGGTCGTGGTCAGGAAGTGCGCCGGGATGATCTGGTCGGTGTCGATGTTCTCCACCGGCAGGCTGAACGTACGCGAGGCGATGACTTCTCCGCTCATGATGCGCCCTCCATCAATTCGCGTGGATCGGTTACCCGGCCGGTGACCGCGCTGGCCGCGGCCGTCAACGGGCTGGCCAGGACGGTGCGCACGCCGGGGCCCTGCCGGCCCTTGAAATTCCGGTTGCTGGTGCTGACCACGAGTTCGCCGGGACGCGCGATGTCACCGTTCATGCCCAGGCACATGGAACAGCCGGGCTCGCGCCATTCCGCCCCGGCCGCGATGAATATTTCGTGCAGGCCCTCGCTTTCGGCCTGCTGCTGAACCCGGCCCGAGCCCGGAACGACCATCGTGCGCGTACCGGCGGCGACCTTGCGGCCCCGCAGTATGCCGGCCGCGGCGCGCAGATCGGCCATGCGGGAGTTCGTGCAGCTGCCGATAAACACAACGTCCACGGGTTCGCCCGCCAGGGGGTTGCCCGCGTCGAATTTCATGTACTCGAGCGCGTCGGGCTCGCCGCCGGGAACCGTGCCGCCGACGCGGATGACCATGCCTGGGTGGATGCCCCAGGTCACGCTGGGCTCGATACGGGCCGCGTCGATCTCGACCAGGCGGTCGAAGCGTGCGCCGGGGTCGGTGCGCAGGGTTCGCCAGTCCGCCACCGCCGTGTCCCAGTCCTCGCCGGCCGGCGCCTTTGTGCGCCCCTCGAGGTAGCTGAACGTCGTGTCGTCCGGTGCGACCAGGCCGGCGCGCGCGCCGCACTCGATCGACATGTTGCAGACGGTCATGCGGCCCTCCATGTCCATCGCACGGATCGTCGAACCGAAATACTCGATGACCGAACCTGTTCCACCGCCGACGCCGATGGCTCCAATTACGTGCAGGATCACGTCTTTCGGGGTCACGCCCGGTTGCAGGTCGCCTTCGATACGGATACCCAGCGTCTTCGGCTTGCTCTGCAGCAGGCACTGGGTCGCCATCACGTGCCCCACCTCGGTGGTGCCGATGCCGAAAGCGAGCGCGCCGAAGGCGCCGTGTGTCGCGGTGTGACTGTCGCCGCAGACGATGGTCATGCCGGGCTGCGTCGCGCCCATTTCCGGTCCCATCACGTGCACGATGCCGCGATTGGGGCTGTCCCAGCCATGCAGTTCGATACCGTGCTTTTCACAGTTCGCGTACAGGGTCTCGACCTGCCGGCGGGCCTGGTCGGTGGTCCAGGCATATTCGCCGTTTTCGTCGGGCGGGGTAGTCGGGGTGGAGTGGTCTATCGTGGCCAGGTGGCGATCCGGCCGCCGCACCTTGAGCCCGCGCCGCTCGAGTTCATCGAAAGCCTGGGGTGAGGTCACTTCGTGAAGCAGCTGCAGATCGATGTACAGCACGGCCGGGGTCTCGTCGCTTTCGGGCCGAACGACGTGGCGCTGCCAGATTTTCTCGAACAGGGTTGTGGGCTGATCGCTCATCGATAATTTTTTCGCTGTTCAGACGGCCGCTTTCAGGCGTTCGTCGTCGGGTGTCCGGCCCTGGTGCTGGTAGTGCCGGTTCATGATGCTGACCATCGCCTGGGCGGCGGCCTCGACGATGTCGGTCGAGACACCGGTGCCCTTGTAGCGGCATGCACCGATCGTGGCGCGGACCGTCGCGCGGCCCTGGGCGTCGCTGCCGCGTGACACGGCCGTCACTTCGAAACGCTCCATGTGCAGTTCCTCGTCGATGATGGCGCGTATCGCGTTCACGATGGCGTTGACCGGGCCATCGCCCTTGCCCGAGTGGATGCGCGGCGCCTGTCCGTTGAAGCGCAGCTTCAGGCTGGCCTCCGCCGACTGGTCGGCATCCTCGACCTCGGTGTGGATCGAAATGGCGTCGAGATGCCAGGGGCCGCTCTGCTCGGTGCCCAGCACGAGGGCCTCGATGTCCTCGTCGTAGACGCTCTTCTTGCGGTCGGCCAGGGTCTTGAACCGGGTAAACAGCGTTTCCATGGTTTCCCGGTCCACCGTGTAGCCGAGGGTCTCGAGCCGCTTGCTGAACGCATGCCGTCCGCTGTGCTTGCCCAGCACCAGGTTGTTTTCCGGTACGCCCACGGCCTCGGGTTTCATGATCTCGTAAGTCTCGGCGTGTTTCAGCACGCCATCCTGGTGAATCCCGGCCTCGTGCGCAAAGGCGTTGCGGCCGACGATGGCCTTGTTCGGCTGCACGCGCGAACCCGTTACGGCGGTCACGATACGGCTCGCGGGATAAAGCTTCGTGCTGTCGATGCCGGTCTCCAGGCCGTAGCGGTCGTGGCGCGTGCGCAACGCCATCACGACCTCCTCGAGCGAGGCGTTGCCGGCGCGTTCGCCGATGCCGTTGATGGTGCATTCGACCTGCCGGGCGCCGCCGTCCACCGCGCCCAGGCTGTTGGCCACGGCCAGGCCCAGGTCGTTGTGGTTGTGACAGCTCAGCACCACGTGATCCGCGTTGCGCAGCCCGCCGATGATGTATTCGAACATCTCGCGGGCCTCACGCGGCGTCGTATAGCCCACCGTATCGGGCACGTTCAGGGTCGTCGCGCCGGCGTCGACGGCGGCCTGGAAGAACTCGACCAGATAGTCCAGTTCGGTGCGGCAGGCGTCCTCGGCCGAAACTTCGATGTCGTCGAACCACTGTTTGCCGAACTCGACCGCGCCGGTCATGTGGTCGATGATCTGCTGCCGGCTCATTTTCAGCTTGAATTCACGGTGGATCGGGCTGGTTGCGATAAACGTGTGCAGGCGCCTGTTCTTGCAGCCCTCGAGGGCTCGCGCCACGGCCTCGATGTCTTCGTGCCGCGTGCGGGCCAGCCCCGCGATGGTCGAGCTCAGCCCCAGTTTGCCGATCGAGCGCACCGACAGGAAGTCACCATCGCTGGCGGCGGGAAAGCCGGCCTCGATGATGTCGACCCCGACTTCGTCGAGGATGCGTGCGACCTGAAGTTTTTCCTCGACGTTCATCGAGCAGCCCGGGGATTGCTCGCCGTCGCGCAGCGTGGTGTCGAAAATGCGTACGTAGTTGTCCATGTGAAATCCTTGGTGGTTCAGTCGCCTGGTTTATTCAGTTCGGGGAAAGAGGTAACAGCGCCCTCCGACGAGGAAGACACCAGGTAAGCGTATTTCGCGAGTGCGCCGG
>JASFSI010000186.1:0-4581 GCA_050114495.1 Lysobacterales bacterium
GATACTTGGCGGGCCCTGGTGTGGATGGGCTTCGGGGTCACGCTGCTTTTCCGGGTGAAAGTACGCCACAGCGGCACCCAGGCCGAATCCGATCGCCGGCTCGGTGATGATGATGGGAACCGGAAAGAAGCCGTGTGCGCTGGCCAGGTAGTCGCTGGCGTCGAGCATGCCGTCTTCGGAATCGATCAGGTTCTTGTCGATCCATTCGCCCAGCGCGCCAGGCGATGCACCATGGGCCTCGGGCTGGCAGGGCGGTAAAAAGGTCAATACCGCTGTCGCGGCCAGCATCGTCACAAAGCGCGCATTGCGGCGCATGGCGGTCATCGGGCCAACCTCATATCCTTGACGAACATGATGTCGAGACCGATCTCGAAATCCAGGGGTGCAAGCGCATCCTCGATGACGAGACGAACCCGATCGAGGTCGCCGACACCTTCGATCCTGAAGTCGTCGGCAGGCCGCAAATGGAGCGTCACCGCCAGCACGTTTCCCAGTTTGAGCATCCGGATTTTATAGTCCTCGAAGGGGAAACCCTCGATGGCGCTCTCTATCCTGTCTTTCACCGATTGCTGCACATCGGCGTCGGGAGCAAACAGCAGAACCTCGCGGCCGTTGTTCCAGAGCACTTTGAGCGGAACCGGAAGCACCACCAGGCACAAGCCTGCCACGACCAGGGGGTCCAGCAAGTCCAGGTGGCGTTCCATACGCGTGCCGATGCTGAACCAGCCCAGTACGAAGCTGACCAGAACGGCCGCCGAGAGAAACATGTCCAGCCGTGCCGCCTTGGCATCCAGTGACACCAGGACGGAGGCGGTTTGCTCAGCTACCTTCCTCAGGTAGATAAACAGGCCTGCGCCGATCAGCGTGGAAATCAACGCGTACAGCACGGCACTGCCCACGGCCATGGGCTGCCCGCCCGCGAGGAGCGTGCTGACGGCTGAAAAAAACGCGAATCCGCACAGAACCGTCATTACCAGTGACTTGAGCACATTCATGAGCGGCGCAAAAAGGGCGTAGCCGTATTGGAATACCTCGTCATCGGGTCGGCTGACCAGGCGCGATACGTACAAGGTCATCAACGCCATGAAAAATCCGAGCACGGAAAACAGTCCATCCAGCAGAATGGCCTTTGAGCCGCTGTGAATGGCGAAGCCGATTCCCAGGACAGCAAGTGCCAGGGCCCCGTAGCCGGAAATGCGAAGGGCATTCTGTTCCGTCTGCTTGCGGTCCAGAGAGTTTGGGGTCTCTTTTTTCATGGAATTGTTCGCACCTTTTCAAGGCGACCCGGCGTAAGCGATAAGCCAACGGGCATGTCAGTCACTCCATGCATAGACCCAGGAAAGCAGCCAGCTGTCCGAATCGGAACCCACGTTGTTTTGAGTCCTGCCCCGTTGCCAGGCGAATGTCACGCTCTGGCCTTTGGTGATCCTGTAGCTGCCCACCAGGTTTACAAGCAGGTTGTCCACCGAAAAATCGAGTCGTGAACCATCCACCTTGACCTTTCCGCCATAGGCATAAGCCAATCCGGCGCCGAGCCAGAAATTACCCTCAAAACTGCGCGTTATGTGGGCCTGAAGCGCATAGACCGAATCCTGTGAGAGTGTGGCCGAATCGATAAAATCCGTGTTGTCACTGAACAGGAAAACCGAGCCTGTCAGTTCAAAAGACCAGGCTTCACGTTGGTGCAATACACCGATCTGCGGTCTGAGCATGTAGCGATTGCGACCCACGTTGATCAGTTCGTCAGGATCGTAACCACCCAATGGCAGCGACACGGCGATGGACGCGCCCACGGTCGTCCGCACCGGGTTCCCTGCGATGTAGTCCAGAAAATCCGGCCCCTCGAGTGCCGGCGACCCGTAAAAGTTGACGGACAGGCGCAACAGGGGATCGCCGAGCGTACGTATCGTGCGCTGACCCGGTTCGCCGTCCACCAGTCCTTTCCATGTGCCGGACACGTACGGCATGATCCCGTCCACGCGGGCGGTCATGCCCGACCAGTTGAACGAGTGGCTGTAGCGGGCCAGCCAGGCGTTCACGTCGGCCGTGCCGTCCGTGATGCCAATGGCCGGGTTGAAATAGATATCCGCGCTCTGGCCGGCGTAACCCACGCCCAGGATGCTCGTTCCGACCGGCAGGTGCGTCCAGCGGCGCGGTTCGAGGTCCTGTGCGGTGAGATTTGCAGACCCCAGAAGCAACAGCAAAACCACCAGGCGCTTTGTGATCATCGGTCAGTTCTTCCTGTCCGCAGCTGAAGACTCCGGAAGCTTTATGATCGAGTTCAGTCCCAGTCCGAAATTGGCCAGGCTGAGTGAGAATTCGTCAAAAGTGATGTTGATTCGCTTGACGCGATCACGCGGCACGAGCCTCACCGAACCGGCAAACGAGGCCGGCGACCAGGGCACCAGCACCACGATATTGGCATGCTCCGGAACGTCCTCTATGACGTAACACGGTTCCGCTCCACCTGCGTCGTCAATGATCAGCGCGGGTCGGAACGAAGTCGCATCCTCAACTTCGAGAAATGCGATGACAAAGGTCTTGATCATGCGATACAAGGGCAGGTGCCCGAGCGTATTACGCTCCAGCGCGGCACCGGCAGTCCGGATTGCGGGTACCGACGCCAGCATCCCAAGCAGGATGGCGATCAGGACAATCAGGATGGGCGCCACCAGCTGCGGATTTCGAACCCAGTCGAACGTGCCCGCAGGAAAAGCGTCGGCCACGGGTTCGGCAAAAGCGACCAGCAGCTCCGCCAGTTCACGAATGGTGAGCCAGAGCAGCACCAGGGGAATCAACACGATCAGTCCCTGGAAAAAGGCTTTTTTGATCCAGTTAAGCACGTTGACCTCCCAAAACTCGTCTATCTGCGGATCGGTTGCGAACGGCTCACTGCAGGCCGATCCGCCGCTGTCGAATCCGCCCTGAAATGGCGGATTCGACCTTGAACATCAAAAGCTGGCCGGAAGGGTCTTGGTCAGGTTGATCCGGAATGACGTGTCCTTGGCTGCGCCAGGCCAGTCGTCATAAATCAGGCTGGTGCCAACTTCGATGTATGCGTTCCAGCTACCCGACTTCTTTGACGGGATCACTTTGCCGACGCGCAGATTGATGGGCATGTATATCTCGTTGGAATCCCAGTCGTACTGGATCACCATGTCGCCGTTACCGATGTACCATCCACCGCCGAGCTGGTAATTGAGGAACGGCGCAATACCGAGTGGGTTTCGGTCGCTGGCGCCTTCAGCCGGCAGATTCATGGGATCGATGGATTTCCATGACTGGGTCAACAGCACGCCGTAGAACCAGTTTCCCGAGGTGTTGACGATCGCGCCGGCCAGGCCATAACCCCACTCGTCTTTGGCAACTTTGTCGTTACCGGGCAGCGTGACGAGTGGTCCGAGGCCCATGCGACCTGTGCCCCAGTCCCACTTTTTCGGAATGATCAGGCCGAACAGCTCGGTATTGCCCAGCCCGTTGTCACCGGTGTTCACGTTCTCGTAGTGGCGCAGTGTCAGCCGCGGCAGCAAAGTGAATTTTTCGTAGACCAACGGCGCTACGATGCGAAGCTGGACGAAATTATCGAGCCCCTGCGGTCGTGGTGTGCCTGCGGTCAGGTCATCCGTCTTCCAATCCGTGCCCTGCCAGGCAAACTGGAACGACCACTGCGTGGCGGTGGAGTCCAGCGCCTTTGACACGTCATCCTGTTCCTCGACGACGGGTTCCGAGTTGGCGCCATCCTCATCGGCATCCTGGGCCCACGCGTCCGCGCCCAGCATCATCAAGGACAGCGCAGCCGCCAGCACCCCGGTAGTTAAGCATTTCATTTCAATTGTCTCCTCAGTTTCATGGCCGAGACCCGACGATGTCCTGATGGACACCGGCCCCGCCTGTTGTAAACCCGCCTCCAGAAAGAGACGGGTCTACACAAGAAGGTCAGTTGTTGGGCCGGGAAATCGACTCCAGTTGCTGCAGGCGGTCCATCGCTTCTATTTGCTTGAGGGTTCCATAGTTGATGCCGGCCGCGTTCAGGCTGCTGCCCGCCTGCATCGGATAATCCGGGATCGTATCAAGAAACCGCTTGATGTAGCCCTGCGCTGGAACGAACGTCCACATGTTGTCGGCGTACCAGCGGAGATAACCCATTTCGCCCTCTTGCGGCATTTTTTCGTAGGGGTCGGCCCGCAAATTGATGATCAGCGGCCAGCCGGCGACGCGGCGTACACCCGTGGCGATATTGCCGTCGATGGTGGCAAAGTGAATTTTCCAGTCGGCGACGCGGATCGCATTCAACTCACCACCCTGGCCGAAGTAAAGGATTTCTTCACGCGGGCTCTTGTCGGTCTCACCCGAGAAGAAGGGCAGGAAGTTGTAGCCATCCAGGTGCACGCGGAACTTCTTACCGTTTGCCCGGGTGCCTTTCATCAGTTTTTCCTTGATCTCCGGATCACCGACCGCGGCCAGCAGGGTCGGCATCCAGTCTTCGTGGGAGATGATGTTGTTGTAAACGGTGCCGGGCTCGATCACACCGGGCCAGCGAATGACCTGCGGTACGCGATGGCCGCCTTCCCAGGTCGTGCC
>JASFSI010000187.1:0-4577 GCA_050114495.1 Lysobacterales bacterium
AGGCGGTCGGTCTTTTTTTCGGACAAACCGTCCCGCGCAGCAGCCTGTGGCGCGATGACCAGTAGGCAGGTCGTGAGAAGAAGGAGAAAGCGTACCGGGATCTTGGTCATCTTCGGGTTCCTAGAGAGTGAACAGCCCAACGGCCAGGTAGAGCAAAAACGTGATGCCGCCGGCGACCAGTGCGTACGGCAATTGCGTTCGGACGTGCTCCAGCAGGTCGCAGCCCGAGGCGATCGCGGATATGCAGGTGGTATCCGATATCGGTGAGCAGTGATCGCCAAAAACGCCGCCGCCGAGGATCGCGGCCAGCACGAGCGAGGGCGGCAGTCCCAGCGCGGCTGCCAGCGGCATGCCGATTGGAATCAGGATCGCGAACGTGCCCCAGGAGGTTCCGGTCGAGAACGAGGTCAGGGCCCCGGCGAGAAACAGCATGGGCACGATCAGGAACGGCGGCACGTTGTCGCCGGCCAGTCCGGCGATGAAGACGCCGGTTCCCAGCTCCTGCAGGCTGGCCCCCAGGGCGAGGGAAAACAGGACGATCGCGACCAGTGGCAGCAGTTCGGCCATGCCGTCAAAGCCGGTCTTGACCAGTTCGATGTGGGAAAAACGGCGGCTGGCCAGCATCATCAGGTACGCCACGCTGCAGGCCAGTGTGACCGCGTAAAGTACCGAGCGCGATCCGCTGCCGTCGGCCAGTACGCCGCCGCCGGTCCACAGCATGAAGCCGATCATCGAAACGATCATCACCGCCAGCGGAACGACCATGTACACCGGGTGCGTGGGCGCGACCTCCGGTTCTTCCGCCTCGTGGTCGTGCGCGACCGCTTCGCTGCGCGCCAGGGGACCGAAGGTGCGGCCCGTCCATGCCGTGAACAACACCAGCAGCAGCGTGACGATCGCGTAAAAATTCAGGGTCACGGTACCCCAGAGAATGGCCGCTGAAGATTGTGCGAATTCGTACTGGCTCAGCAGGACCAGGATGAACGCACCCCAGCCGTTGAGCAGGATCAGGATGCAGACAGGCGCCGAAGTACTGTCGATGATGTAGGCCAGTTTGGCGCGGCTCAGGCCGAAGCGATCGAACAGCCCGCGCGAGAGGATGCCGGCGGTCAGAACACTGAGGTTGCTCTCCACGAAGATCACGCCGCCGACTCCGCTGGTCAGCAGGCTGGCGCGCCGGCTGTTGCTCGCAAGACCGCTGTTGACCAGTGAATCGACCAGCGCGGTGACACCGCCGGATTGCCGGAGGTATGCGATCAGGGCGCCGATCATCAGGCTGAACAGCAGGATGCGGGCATTGTCCGGGTCGGTCAGCACGAAGGCGGTGCGGTCCAGCGTTGCGATAAACGCCCGCCCGGCACCTGCCGCGAACGAGGATTGCAGCAGCCACTCCGACGTGAAAACGGCAAGCACGAGGGCCAGGATCACTTCGCGCCGCCACAGTACGAAGGCGATGGCGACCAGCGGCGGAAGAACGGACAGCCAGTCGGGGCTCACGGGCGTCATTCGACCGGTTTTCGCCAGGCGAGGATGGACGGGGGAAACACTACAGGCTCTCGACCACTTTACGGCTGCGCGAAAGCAATTCCTTGGCGCGCGGATTGCGCTGCACCAGCAGGCTGAACAGCAGGTCGACGACGAACTGCTGCGAGGTCGTGGAGACGATCTGCGGCACTTCGAATTCCCCGGCATGGCTGATGGAGTACAGCTGCACGTCGGCCAGCGGACGCGCCGGGTTGGCGTTGTAGTTGGTCAGCGTGATGATCCGGGTACCGGCTCGCTTGGCTTCCTTCAGGATTTCGAGCATGCGTGGGGACTGGCCCGAAAAGGAAATCAGGAAGGCGGCGTCTTTTTTGCCCAGGGTTGCGACACTGGAGAGCTGGATATAGGTATCGACTTCGGCGATTACCGACATGCCGATCTGGATCATCATGGTGGCGAAATTACGGGCCACCAGGGAACCGGACCCCAGCGCGATGACCTGGATGCGTTCGCTGGCTTCGAGAATATCGACCGCGGCTTTGAGCCGTCCCTCTTCATTGAGTTCGAGCGTGCTGCGCAGTGTTTCGACCTTGACCCGGTAAAGCTGATCCTTGAAGTCATGGCGGCCGTCCTGGGTACTTTTCCTGCGGCCCGGCTCGCCGGCGTTCTCCGCCCCGAGCAGAACCGCTTCGTGGATGGCGAGCTTGAGATCCGGGAAGCCCTGGTAGCCGAGTTTTTGGCTGAATTTCACGATGCTGGACTGGCTGACGCCAACGGAACTGGCCAGGTTCTGGGAAGAGTAGTCGCGGATCAGGCCGGGATTGTCGAGGATGAAGCGCGCAATTTTGCGTTCATTGGGCGAGAGCTCGTCCAGCAGGGATCGGATTTTTACCAGGCACGACATCGCTCAAGCTCGAATAATTTATTCCATAAACGATAACATACCGAATCCGGAACAGGACCGCCATACGCGGCAGAGCGATCGACGATGCGTAATGTCATGGGACGCCTGATTTGGTTTAAGTTGACGATCGTCGCATTCCGCTCGCAACGGATTGACGTTATTATTCGTGTAAATAAACACGTGCCACCCATCTTGGAGTATCCAGTTTCTTGACGCGGCCCAGGCCCAATTTTCTGCTCGCGACCGCCGTTGTCATGCTGTTGGCGGCTTGTGGTGACAGGGGCGTGGATTTCGGAGCGCGTCTGCAGAACCGGCCGGCGCCGGTCGAACTGGAGTTGACCGAAGACGGGCGGCCGGTCCCGTCGGTGCTGGCGGAACAGCAGTGGGTTTACCGGGGAAACGGTGAAGAGCCGGCCACCCTGGACCCGCATAAATCCGTCGGCTTGCCCGCCTCGCGCATTCTTCGCGACCTGTTCGAGGGGCTGACCACCGAATCCCGCGACGGCAAGGTGATACCGGGCGCGGCCCTGCGCTGGAACATATCGCGCGATGCGCGCACCTACACCTTCTACCTGCGCCGCGACCTCCTGTGGTCGAATGGCGAGCCGCTGACGGCGCTCGACTTCATCTACAGCCTGCGGCGGGCGGTCGATCCCGAAACCGCATCAGCCAGCGCGGGCGCCTTGCTGCCCATCCTCAACGCGCGGGAGGTGCTGGCCGGAGAACTGCCGGTGGATCAGCTTGGCGTCGGCCTGCTGGACGACGAGTACACGATGCAGATTACGCTGACCGGCCCCACGCCGTATTTCCTGGGTTTGCTGGCCAGCCCGGTGGCGTACCCGGTTAACCGCGAGAACGTCGAGGCGTTCGGCGACGGCTTTTCCCGCCCCGGCAACCTGGTTTCGAACGGGGCTTACGTTTTGAAGGACTGGAAGCCCCGCGTCAGTATCGAGCTCGAAAAAAATCCGAACTTCCGGGAATCGTCGGAAACGATCGTCGACCGCGTATTTTACCTGCATGCCGAAGAGGCGGTGACCGAGCTGAACCGCTTTCGCCTGGGTGAAATCGACTGGACCAGCGGCGTGCCGGACAGCCAGTTCCGCTGGCTGCAGGAGCACTACCCGGACGAGCTGGTCGTCAGCCCCTGGACCGGGTCCTATTTCTTTGGCTTCAACCTGACGCAGCCCCCGTTTGCCGATAATCCTGCATTGCGGAGGGCGCTGAACCTGGCCGTAGACCGCCAGATCATTACCGAGAAAGTCACCCAGTTCGGTGAGCGACCCTCGTTTTCGCTCGTTCCGCCGGGCATCGAGGGTTACGTTCCGTTTTCGCCCGATTACGCGGACTGGACCCAGGAAGAGCGCAACCACGAAGCGCGCCGGCTGTACCAGCAGGCCGGGTACTCCGAGGAGAATCCGCTGCGCGTCGAGATTCGCTACAACACCGGCGGCAACAACAAGAAGATCGCGCTGGCGTTGGCCTCCATGTGGAAGCAGCAGCTGGGCGTCATTTCGACCCTGGTCAACGAGGAGTTCCGCGTTTTTCTGCAGAACCGCCAGCAGAAAGTCATCACCCAGGTGTTCCGGGTCGGCTGGATCAGCGATTACAACGACCCCTACAGTTTCCTGGAAATGTTTCGCAGCGGTCACCGGCGCAATGACTTCGGCTATGCGAACAGCCGCTTCGACGCCCTGCTGGACGAGGTCGGAACCGAACGGGTGCGGGCCCGCCGGGAACGGCTCATGTTCGAAGCGGAACGGGAGCTGATAGCCGACAACGTGATCATTCCGATTTACAGTTATGTCAGCAAGCGGCTGGTCAATCCGCACCTGCGCGGCTGGCAGCCGAACGTGCTGGACCGGCACCCGACGCGTTACATGTTCAAGCTGCGCTCAAAAGGGGAAGAAATTATTCCTGCGGAGCCTGAATTGCCTGCAGGCGACGGGCTGACCCCACTTGAAGCCCTGCCCGGCGAGGATGTCGGTGCAGACGCGCCCGGCGAGGGTGATAAAGAGGAATCGGAGGACGTATTGTGAGGCGGGAAGGGTTTATGCGGCACGTGGCCACCCGGCTGATCGGCCTGGTTCCGACACTGCTGCTGCTGATCACGATCGCTTTCATCCTCATTCGCGTGGCGCCGGGCGGCCCGTTCGACGGAGAAGTCACGCTGCCGCCGGAAGTTCGCGCCAAC
>JASFSI010000188.1:0-4541 GCA_050114495.1 Lysobacterales bacterium
CCGCCGAATTCAGGCGGCAACAAACCGCTGAGCGATGGGAGCGGGTCTGTCCGGCCGGCGGCGATGGCCGCCTCACGCTGGGCCGCCGCGGGCGGAATACGGCCGCTGGCGCAGCGGTACAGCGTGGCGGCCAGTCCGTAGATGTCGGCCACCGGCCCGGTTGTTGTGTCCCGTTTCGACTGTTCGGGTGCGGCGTAACCCTCGCTGCCCGGCATGCCGTCAGCTGGCGTCGCCGCGCCGAAGTCCAGCAGCAGGGGCCGGCCGGAACGGGTAATGAAGATATTGGCCGGCTTGATGTCGCGGTGCACGATGCCGCGCTCGTGCAGGTAGGCCAGGGCATCGAGCAGGGGAGCGGCCAGGTCCAGGACCTCCTGCCGGTCGAGCAGACCGCCGCGCTGCAGCAAGGTGTGCAGGGCCTCACCCTCGTACCAGGGCATTTTCAGATAGGCCGTGCCGTTGGCTTCGAAGCAGTCCACGACGCGGGCCACGTTGGGGTGATCGAGCCGGGCCAGCGTGCGGCCTTCGTCGAGAAAGGCCAGCAGGCCTTTCTCGAAGGCCCGGCGGTCAGTCGCTTGCAGGGTGTCGTCCGATTGCCGGGTCGCCCGTTGTGCCGGGGCATATTCCTTGAGCACAAACGAGTTATCGAGCGCGGTGTCGGTTACCAGGTAAGTGATCCCGGAACTGCCTTGGCCCAGCAGGCGGTCGATGCGCAGCGAAGCGATGCGCGCGCCCGGCGCCAGCGGCGCGACCCGGCTCATTCGTCCTCACCCGCCGCCGTGATTTCTACGCTGAAGCGCGCGTCGCCCAGTGTCACCGTATCGCCCGGCTCCAGGTACATGATTTCACCTTCGAGACAGGGTACGCCGTTGATGGACGTGCCGTTGTTCGAACCCAGGTCGGTAATTGTGAGTTCGCCAATCGTGCCGTTCAGCGCGGCATGGCGACGGCTGACCGCGGCGCTGTCGATGCGCAGATCGACCGTGCCGCGCCCGATGATGATGTTCACCGCCCGGCCGGGCGTCAGGCACTCCGCCTCGAACGGTCGACCGTCCGCGATGCTGCCCTTGATTACGATCCGTGTGTCCGCTGCCGGCGCGTCGGGCAGGGTTTCTTCGGCCTCGGCCGATTCGAAAAACGACTCTTCGCCCTGTGTTTCCCCGGCCTGCCGTTGCCTGGCGAGCATGCGCCGGTAGCGGCGCAGGCCGAAGCCGGCCGCGACCAGGATGGCGCCGAGAAACAGCCAGGCCCAGCCGCCGGGCCCGCCGGATTTTTCAACAGGCGCAGGCGTCTCTGCGCCGGTGTTCTTCGGCTCTGTCGCTGCGTCCGTTTCCAGCGGCGGAAGCACTTCCGGCTGTTTTTCAACCGCTTCTTCGGGCCGGTCCTCGTCGGCGGTTTTCTCCGTATCGTCGGCTTCCGGTTTGGGTCCCAGCGGCTTGATGACGACCGGCTCCGGTTCAGGTTCAGGCTCGGGCGGGGGTTGCTCCTGCTCAGCCGCCTCATGTGCGACACAGGCGGTCGGCGCCGGTTCCAGGCCCAGTGTCTCGATAATGCCGAGCAGGGTGCTGCGCCACTTGTAGCGCGTTCCCGGCGAGGTCTCCATGGTCTGAACGTCGTTCGCGATACTCAGTGCAACGACGTTTCCGCAGCGGTCCAGCAGCGGTCCCGTGACGTTGGGCAGCGGCGTTTCGCCGGCGACGGCCGGATCGGCACTGCTGCCGAACACGGTCAGCGTAGCGGCTTCGTCGAGCGGCTGGGCACCCTCGGCGATCTGTTCAGCCGGCGGAAAGGCGACCAGCGAGACCGGGTCCCCGTCGGCCGGCGCCGACTCGGCGAACGGCGCCCCGGGACGTTTGAGGCCGTAGACCGAAAGCAGCTGCAGGCCGTCCATCGGAAAATTGCGTTCGATGCGCGCGGGCCGTCCGTTGCTGACGATATCCGTGCCGCCGTCGAGCACCACGATCTCGTCGCCCGCCGACGCGAACCCGGCGGGAACCAGCACCAGGCCGGAACCGGACAACACCAGGCCGGTGGTGGGCTCCACGTGCGTCTTCGATACCAGCCGCAGCACCGGTACGACGTAGGGCGGAACCGCGGCGCCCTGGGAAACGGCGAAGGCTTCCTGCGTCGAGTCCACGGTCTGGCCGTGCGCAGCCGGGGCGCAAAACAGCAGGCACGAGAAGATAAACCGTGAAAAACGCATCGCGGGTCGTTGTCAGGGTGAATAAAGGCGGTTGATCAGATTGTCCAGGCAATATTGCCCGGCTTTGTTGAGCGCGGTTTCCTCGCGCCCCTGCACGACGTTCTGGATAAAGACCAGGATGGCGGCCATGACCAGGGCCAGCAGCGTGGTCGAGAACGCGACACCGAGGCGTTCGGTTACCTGGTAGAGCATGTCGGCGCTCTCGACGTTGGCGCGATCGCCCGCGTAGTTCAGCGCCATCATGATGCCGATGACCGTGCCGATGAAGCCCAGCGAGGGAATCAGCCAGGTAATGTAACGCGCGATGTTGTAGCGCAGGTCGATCTCGTGCAGGTAGAGTTCCAGGCTGGAGTTCAGCAGCGAGTTGGTCTGGTCCGCGGAATGGCTGATGTTGAAGCCGAGCACGCAGCGCTCGATCAGGCGCGGCAGAAAACAGGTTTCACGGTGCTTGCTGGCGCGAACGCGCTGGTAAATCGGCGTCAGGTCCTCGCCCGGGCGCAGCACGGTTTCCTCGTCCTCTGGAAGGTAACCGCGATCGATCTGGGCGGCCTCGAGCCGGCCCATGCGCCAGCGGATGGAAAGTTCTCCCAGTCCGGCGAAAAACGCCAGCCAGAGGATGTTCTGGACCGTCAGCGGAAAGGTGGAACGGTTGATGTCGAGCAGGATGGCCGCGGCCGGCGGCGGCAGGATTTTTGCCAGCAGCGCGATGACCACGATGGCGGTTAACAGGCTGACGATCAGGGTAATGGTTCTCATGATGGCTCAGTCCTGGCGGTATTCTTCGATATCACCGGTAAGGGGATTGCGCCGCGGGTTTTCCAGTACGACCCGGGGCCGGCCGTTTTCGCCGGGCCAGGCGTCGAAGACCAGCGGTTTGCCGCGAGCCGAATAGCCTTCGCGAAGGCGCACGGGGCCGTGTGCGCCGAACAGCTCGACCAGCCGGTTCAGCGGGACTTCCTGTTCGCCGAAACGGACGCGGTCCTGCGTGCCGAGGACAGCCCGCTTGATGCGGATCCACTGGCCGTTGCGGTTCAGCCAGGAACCGTTGCTGGAGCCATTGTCCAAAATCGCGATGTAGCCTTCTTCGGTTGCTTGCGCCTTCGCGTGACGACGCGACACGGAGTCGTGGTCGAGGCGCAGTTCGCAGGCCGCCGCGCGGCCGATGTGGATGGTCTCTTTTTCCTTCACGCCGCTATGATACATTGTTCTTTTGGCCGTTATCGCACCGATGATTTTTCGTAAAAAGAAACCTTCCCAGGACGCACCCGCCAGCGCAGGAACCCTGCGCGGCCGTGAATCGGTTTCGCCGGAACCGGGCGCCAACGCACTGGCGCAGCGATTCATGGCGCAGGATGAGCCTGATACCATCGACCTCGGCGGGAGCCACGGGTTCCCGGAGCCCGCATCGCAGGAAGAGCCCGATACCCGAGATGCGGAACACGGGCAGGCGCTCGGTCCCGAAGGCCAGGCGCTGATCACGCTCGACAGCCGGAACGCGAAGTTCTACGTTCACCCCGGCCGTGCCGACAGCCCGGTCCGTTTGAATGGTGAGGCCGTCACCGCGCGCACGGAACTGAGAAAAGGCGACCGAATCCGCGTCGCAACGGTCGAGTTCGAGTTCACCGAGCCTGTCGAACTGCTGTAAGCGCCGCTCAGCCCGAGAGCGCCAGGAAGCCGCCGCCGTTCGCACGGGCCAGCGACTCCATGAATTCCACCGTTCCCTTGTACTTGAAATAATCTCCGACGGTGACCGCGTGGATTTCCTGCTGCTTGCGGTTGGCGACGGTGATGGCGCGCACCAGTTGTCCGGACACCATGCCGTTGTTGAAGGCCGGGTTGGGCAGCCCGTCGCTGATCAGGATAATCGCTCCGGCTTCACTTTCGAACGCCCGGTCGAAGGCCTGGAGCAGCGACGAGGAACCCTCGAAACGCCCCGAGAGGTCGCGCAGGAACGTCCGGGCGTCGACCCGGTTGCGGTCGTTCATCGGCGCCAGGCTGCCGTCGGCCGGCCAGCGGAAATATTGCGGCCCGGCGTCCTGCTGCTGGAAGCCCAGTATGGCGAACTCGTAGCCGTCCTGCAGTGAGTCCATGGCGCGCACCACGGTCTGCTGGACCAGCGATTCGTGCGTGGCCAGGAAACGGTTCATGTCCACCAGGAACAGGATCCGCTTGCGGTCCGTTTTCAGGCCGAGGAAGCGGAACGTGACCAGGTTACGGCCTTCTTCTTCCTCGGTAACCACCGGGGAAGGCGGCGGGGGCGGCGGTTCGTCGAGCCGGGCTTGCTGTTGCGCGTTGATCGTCTCCAGTTCGGCGGAGACCGTCTCGAACTCCGCCTGCAACT
>JASFSI010000189.1:0-4524 GCA_050114495.1 Lysobacterales bacterium
TTGTTTCAAGCACTTGACGGCACCCCGCGCCGCCACTTGATCGGGAGGTTATTTGCTTCTTGCGAGCAGGTTGTTGTTTGATAATCTGGCGATGGAGCAGCGGACGGTGCCGCAGTCTTATGATCGCACAGCGAGTTCCCACTGAGGTATCAATGGCGCGACAAAAACTTTCGATGGGACGACATGTTCAGAATAACGTCATGTTCTGCTTCGGGTCATAGATGGCAGTTTTCGGCAAGGTGGGCGTGATTCTGGTTCTTGATGCCAAGCGGAAGTCAAACGAGAATGTTTTCCAGGACAAGCCGGACGACCGGACCGATCAATGTTGGCAATCGTTTTTTCAATATCACTCACCCTGATGACAGGTCCCTCCGCCGCGATGGACGTCTACCTGCAGCGCGCCATCGATCGTGGCGTGCCCCTGTTCAACCAGGGTATGCCATCGGCCTGTGCGGCCGTCTATGCCACCGCCCTCGAGGGGATTGCGAACAGCGATGGCTGGGGACTCGAAGCCACGCAACTCGAGAATCTCAGGTACCAACTGGATCTCGCCAACGCCATCCCGGACCCCAGCGAACAGGCGTGGGCCTATCGCCGTATCATCGACACCCTGCTCAACGATGAACCACTGGGCGCACCGGCGACCGGTGACTCCTTGGGCCTGTTTGATTTCTCCAGGGGTTCTGACATCGAGAAATGGCGGGTCGTCGTTGACGGGGTCATGGGCGGCCGATCCACGGGCCGACTCGAACAACGGCAGGATAGCCTTGTATTCAGTGGCGTGACCTCGCTGGAGAACAACGGGGGCTTTTCCTCCATTCGCGCGTCCGTGCCGGCGGGTTCGCTGGCGGGTTACGATTCGTTGCGAATCCGCGTGAAGGGTGATGGCCGAACCTGGATTCTCGGGGCGCGGGGCGGAACCGGCAGGGGCGCCGACAGCTACTGGTCGCGATTCGAAACCAGCGCAGGTAAATGGCAGACCGTCACGGTTCCTGTTTCCGAAATGGTGCGCCAGTATTTCGGAACGCCCATTCGGGGCAGCCTGCTGCCCTCAGAGGTGAGCGGTGTCGAATTCTACATTTACGACAAGCAGGCTGGGCCATTCCAACTGGAGGTCCAAAAAATCGAGGCCGTGCGCTCGCGCACAAACTGAATCGTGCCGATCCGTCGAGTGCGTGATTTGCCTTAATCCACAAACCCGCACGTAAGGTAACGCAAAAGACTTACCGTGGACTTGTTGGGGTCATGCGCAACGCCACCTGACTCGCTGTCGCTGCTCGACAAATAATTCAAAAGTCTGTCCCCCTGCGTGGCTTGTTCTCCACAGCTTTCCTGCACGGTGGTCTGCAGGTTGGAAGCCAAGCCAGGCAAAGAGGTTTCAGCATTGTATCCCGCAAAGATGATGCCCGAAGAGGCCATGAAAAAAAGGACTACCAGAACTACCCGCATGTGAATACTCCTCCAGGTTCCGCTCTATGTTTTATTTGGCGGTACCCTTTAAACCTAGCCCAGTCTGAAAAATTTTCAACCCGGCATGCTGAAATGCATAAAAATTCAGTTTCGCGATGCAGGCGCTCAGGCGCCAGTGATATTGGTCTAACCAGAAGGATAAATAAAAAAACGCTCGGTTCACTTTTTGATCGCTCTGCGCTGATGGTTTTACCCGTTCTTTAGGACGGCCGTCAGTGCTCGGGGTGCTCTGCTTCAATCTCCTCTTCGTACACCTGTGACGCGGTCAACGCCGAGGTCAGTGCATCGCTGAAGTCTTTCTGCGCGCTTGCCGTCACTTCATCCTCTTGACGCTTGCGCGCCATGACAAACGCACCGAGCCCGATGTGAGCCAATGTCGCGAACAGGAACAGGGCACCCGCATCGAGCGCGGTCATGATCAAGGACGCGAGAACCGGGCCGATGATCGCACCGGCTCCGTACATCAGGAGCAAACCGCTGGAAATCATCACGAAGGTTCCGGGCAGGGCGCGATCGTTGGCCTGCGCAACCGAAACGGAATACAGCGGGAAGGCAAGAGCACCCCAGGAGAACCCGAGCACCAGAATGGCTGCGTCGCCCAGGCGCGGGGCGAACCTCCACAGCGCCAATTCCACGACAACCACGGCGAAACATATCGCCACCAGGACGTAGCGCCGATCGACGCGGTCCGACCACCAGCCCAGCGGCCATTGGAAAAATGCGCCGCCCAGAACCGCTGCCGTCATGAACCAGGCCGCCATCCTGACCTCGCCCGTCACCGCGGCGGTAAATACGGGGGCCAGCGCCCAGAATGAGCCGTTGGTCAGGCCCGATGTGAAACTGCCGAGCATGCCGGACGGTGAATTGCGGTAGAGCAGGCCCAGGCTGAAGCGGCTGTGCGTGACCTCTTCAGGTTGCTCGCCGCGCGACATCAGAACGGGGACAGCGGCCAGCGAAACCAGCACCGATGCAATCGCAAACAGGTTGAGTTCGCCGGGATCCTCCAGCGCCAGCATCTGCTGCCCGGCCGCGAGCATGGTCATGTTAATGATGATGTAAGCAGAGAACACAGAGCCCCGATTCTCATTGCTCGCGCGCTCGTTGAGCCAGCTCTCGATAACGATGTACAGCACGGCAAAACAGAACCCGGTCGCAAATCGAAGCACGCCCCAGGTCCACAGGTTGACCCACAAGCCGTGCAGGATCGGAACCACCGAAGCGACAGCCGTCATCGCCGCGAAAACCCGGACATGGCCGGCGCGCCGAATCATCACGGATCCCTTCCAGCAGCCGTAAGTAAACCCGAGGAAATAAAAAGCACCGATGAAACCCACGGACAGCGTGGAGAAGTCCTCGAGCGTGGCGCGGACCGGCACCAGGACGCCTTGCAGACCCTGGCCGGTGAGCAGAATCGCGACGCCCAGGAGCAACGAGGCGATGGGAGCAATAGCCTTTACCATTTAAGCAACCACCCGGGTTTGAGCACCAGTTCCCTGATTATCCCCGACTAGACCGGTCTTGTGTAAAAAGGCTCTGAATGGAGGGGTTCCCCACCTCGCCGGGACGTTACCGTTTGCAAACCCCGGCGCCGGAGGCCTGAATTATTCGTCCACCACGAAGTGTGCACCCCGGCTGCGCTGGTTGAGCGTGGCTGCGCGAACCACCAGCAGCGCCGTCTGCACGGCGTTGCGCAACTCGACCAGTTCCGGCGTCACGCGGCAGTTGCGATAGAAGGACTGGATCTCCTCGCGTGCCTCGAGCAGGATGCGCCGCGCGCGCGTCAGTCGGCGCGGCGTGCGCACGATGCCGGCGTAGTTCCACATGGTCTGCTGCACCATGTTCAGATCCTGCGCGATCAGCGTCGGATCAGCCTCGTATTCCGGGCTCTTCCACGGGCGCGGCTCCGGCAGTTTGAACGACTGGTACTTGATGTCCTCGGCGTCCTTGACCGCGGCGGACTTGCCCCCGACCAGGCACTCAAGCAAGGAGGTGCTGGCCAGGCGGTTGGCGCCGTGCAGGCCGGTGCACCCGGTTTCCCCGATCGCGTTCAGGTTGCGGATGTTGGTGCGCCCGTGCAGGTCCACGTGCACGCCGCCGCAGGAGTAATGCGCGGCCGGCACCACCGGAATCGGTTCACGGCTGATGTCGACGCCATGCTTCAGACAGTTCGTGTAAACCGTGGGGAAACGGTCTTTCAGGCGATCCCGGTCCATCGCCTCCAGGTCGAGGAAGACGCAGGGCTCGCCGCTGTCGGCCATTTCGCGGTGGATCGCTCGCGACACGATGTCCCGCGGCGCGAGTGAGGCGCGCTCATGCACCTTTTCCATGAAATGCTTGCCCTTCGCGTTGATCAGCACCGCGCCCTCACCGCGAATGGCCTCCGTGATCAAAAAGCGCGGAGCGTTCTTGCCGTAAAACACCGTCGGGTGGAATTGAACGTATTCGAGGTCGATCACCCGCGCACCGACACGATAGGCCATGGCCACGCCGTGGCCGACGGTGCCGCGCCAGTTGGTGGTGTGCTGGTAAACCTGGCCCAGTCCCCCGGTGGCCAGGATGGTTTTCTTGGCGATGAACGGAATCGGTTCGTCCGCCTCGGGCAGCAGCACCCAGGCGCCGAAACAGGTCAGGGGTGCATAGCGGTTTTCTGCGCCTTCGGCGTTGTGTGACAGCGTCAACAGATCAACCGCGATGGCGCCGGTGCTGCGCGTGATACGGGGCTCTTCGGCCACCTGCCGGGAAACCGAGCGAAGAATTTCGTGGCCGGTCAGGTCGCGCGCATGAATGATGCGCCGTTCGCTGTGACCGCCCTCGCGCGTGAATTCCAGCCCACCTTCCTCATCGCGGTCAAAATCGACCGGGTATGCAGCCATCAGCAATTCTTCGATGGCCTGCGGCCCGTGCTCGACCAGGTTGTCGACCGCAGCAGGATTGGCCGTGCGGGCACTGGCTTCCATGATATCGGCGGCCAGCGAACCTTGGCCTTTCGCCGTGTCGTAGATGATGCCGCCCTGGGCCATGTCGCTGTTGGCATCGTGCTCGCCGCCTTTTGAC
>JASFSI010000190.1:0-4463 GCA_050114495.1 Lysobacterales bacterium
CTTGTTCTTTTCACTAATCGTATCGATAGCGCCGTAGACGATTTTCTCGGCCACGGATTTCTTGCCGCTGACCATCACCATGTTGATGAAGCGGGTAATCATCTCGCTGTGAAACTTTGGATCAGGCAGAATCTCGCGCGTGAAATTTGAATGTTTTCTGGACATTTTGCTTTCCGTAAATCCTGTTCAGTGAAACGTCACTTCTTGGGACGCTTGGCGCCGTACTTGGAGCGGGACTGCCTGCGGTCACTCACGCCAGCAGTATCCAGGCTCCCGCGAACCGTGTGGTAGCGCACACCGGGAAGGTCCTTGACACGGCCGCCGCGGATCAGCACCACGCTGTGCTCCTGAAGGTTGTGTCCTTCACCGCCGATGTAGCTGGTCACTTCGTAACCGTTGGTCAAACGGACACGGGCCACCTTGCGCAGAGCCGAATTCGGCTTCTTCGGGGTGGTGGTGTAAACACGCGTGCACACCCCGCGCTTCTGGGGACAACCCTCGAGGGCCGGCACGTTGCTTTTTTCTATCTTCGCCTTGCGAGGATTGCGTACGAGCTGATTAATCGTCGCCATAATTTTTCCAAAGTTTCCTTTGCCAAAGTTACCTTTGTTCTTGCAAATTAAAAGGCAGTCGAGTCACCCCCGCTGCCGCAATCAGAGCGTTCAAAAACGCCTGCCTCAGATAATGTCAAACGCCCAATCCTGAACCTGGGTTCGAGATTGGGCGCCGTACAGTCCGGCCCACGCGCCGGCGACATCGGCTTTCCGCCACCGCGTTTTCGCGGCACGGCCCCCGCTTCGCGAGGGATTCAATCTGTTAGCTGTTCAATTATGACAGGAGAGAAATATCAATGCAAGAGCGGGATGTGAAAAAGATCAAAGATCGCGGCCATGGGTGAATTTTCCGCGAAAGAAAAACGACGGGCCGCTTTGTTTCGACCTTCTAAACTCCGCCTGCAGTTTACCCCGGCCCAAAGGCCGGGGACTGCGGATGCTTCGGCAGGAGAACCGTCATCCCGGAATTTGCCGAAGGCAAATATCCGGGACCTTCTTCACACCGGCTCGGCGTCGAAAAACGTTCAGCCCTCACCTTCTCCGGTGCTTTCGAGGTTGGCCAATTCCTCCGCGGCGATGGCCGCAGCCAGCGCCTCGAGATCGACGCTCTGTTCTTCCTTTTCATCACCGCGTTTGCGCGAGCTGTGATACGCCATGCCGGTACCGGCCGGTATCAGGCGTCCGACGATTACGTTTTCCTTGAGGCCGCGCAGCCGATCCGTGGTGCCGCGAACAGCCGCCTCGGTCAGAACGCGCGTGGTCTCCTGGAAAGAAGCCGCGGAAATGAAGGACTCGGTCGCCAGCGACGCCTTGGTGATACCCAGCAGGACGCGCTGGTACTCGGCGGGGCTCTGCGTGCTCTCGTCGATCGACGCGTTTTCTTCCAGCACGCGGGCCAGGTCGAGCTGCTCTCCGCGCAGCAATCGCGTGTCGCCGCCCTCGATCACTTCGGCCTTGCGCAGCATCTGGCGCACGATGACCTCGATGTGCTTGTCGTTGATCTTCACACCCTGCAGGCGATAGACGTCCTGGATCTCCTTGACCAGGTACTCGTTGAGCGCCTCGACGCCGAGCAGTCGAAGAATGTCGTGCGGGTTGGGCTCGCCGTCGACGATGGTCTCGCCTTTTTCGACGCGTTCACCCTCGAACACGATGACGTGACGCCACTTCGGAATCAGTTCCTCGTAGGTATCACCATCGTCCTTGGTGATCACCAGGCGCTGCTTGCCCTTGGTGTCCTTGCCGAAGCTGACGATACCGGAAACTTCCGCCAGGATGGACGGCTCTTTCGGCTTGCGCGCTTCGAACAGGTCCGCCACGCGCGGCAGACCACCGGTGATATCACGCGTCTTGGATGACTCCTGCGGAATACGGGCCAGGATGTCACCGACCTGCACGTCCTGCCCGTCCTGCATCTGCACGATGGAGCCGGACTGCAGGAAGTAATGCGCCGGAATCTCGGTGCCGGCCAGGAACAGGTCCTTGCCCTTGGCGTCCGCCAGGCTGATCATCGGCCTCAAATCCTTGCCGGCGCTTCCGCGCTGTTTCGGATCGGTAATGACCAGGCTGGTCAGGCCGGTAATATCGTCCACCTGCTCGTTGACGGTCAGGCCGTCGATGAAGTCGTGGAACTTAACGCGCCCGGCAACCTCGGTCACGATCGGGTGCGTATGCGGATCCCAGGTGGCCGTCACATCGCCCGCACTGGCGGTTTCGCCATCACGAACGGAAATCGTGGCGCCGTATGGAACCTTGTAGCGCTCGCGTTCGCGGCCATGGTCGTCGATCACCGACAGCTCGCCTGAACGGGAAACCGCCACGAGTTTCTTGTCGGCGTTCTCCACCGTTTTCATGTTGTGCAGGCGAATCGTGCCGCCCGACTTGGTCTGGATGTGATCGACAGCGGCGGCACGTGATGCGGCGCCACCGATGTGGAAGGTACGCATGGTCAACTGCGTGCCCGGCTCGCCGATGGATTGCGCGGCGATCACGCCGACCGCCTCGCCCTTGTTGACCAGGTGTCCGCGCGCCAGGTCACGGCCGTAGCAGTGAGCGCACACACCGTGCCGGGTTTCGCAGGTGATCGTGGAACGCACCAGGATACGGTCGATGCCATTCTTTTCAAGATCCTCGACCATCTGTTCGTCAAGCAGCACGTTGCGCTCGATCAGCACATCGTCGCTGCCCGGCTTCATCACGTCCTCGGCCACCATGCGGCCGAGCACACGCTCACGCAGGGGCTCGACCACGTCGCCGCCCTCGACGATGGGCTGCATCACGACGCCCCGGGTCGTTTTGCAATCATCTTCGGTGATCACCAGGTCCTGGGCCACGTCGACGAGGCGACGGGTGAGGTAACCGGAGTTCGCCGTCTTCAGTGCGGTGTCGGCCAGGCCTTTACGCGCACCGTGCGTCGAGATGAAGTACTGCAAAACATCCAGGCCTTCACGGAAATTCGCCGTGATCGGCGTTTCGATGATGGAACCGTCCGGCTTGGCCATCAGGCCGCGCATTCCGGCCAGCTGGCGAATCTGCGCCGCAGAACCACGGGCGCCGGAATCGGCCATGATAAAGATCGAGTTCATGGAATCTTCTTCCACCTGCTCGCCCTTCTCGTTCTTGACCGTGTTCTTGCCCATGCGCTGCATCATGGCCTTGGCGACCAACTCGTTGGTGCGGGACCAGATGTCGACGACCTTGTTGTAACGCTCACCCGAGGTCACCAGACCGGAGATGTACTGATTCTGGATTTCGACCACTTCCGACTCGGCGTCGGCGAGGATGCCCTTCTTTTCATCGGGAATCATCAGGTCGTCGATGCCGATCGACACACCCGCCTTGGTCGCGTAGTGGAAGCCCGTGTACATCAGCTTGTCGGCAAAAACCACGGTCTTCTTCAGCCCGAGACGCCGGTAGCAGGAGTTGATCAGGTTGGAGATCTGGCGTTTTTTCAGCGGTTCGTTCAACAGCCGGAACGGCATGCCGCTCGGCCGGATCTCCGCGAGCAGCGCGCGCCCTACCGTGGTCTCGACCAGGTTGGTCTCGTGACGTTCTTCGCCGTGTTCGGAGATGATCGTCTCGTCGATGCGCACCTTGATCCGCGCATGCAGTTCGACCACGCGGTTTTCATAAGCGCGGTGAACCTCGTCGATGTCGCTGAAGAACATGCCCTGGCCTTTCACTCCTTCGAGCTGACGGGTCATGTAATACAGGCCGAGCACCACGTCCTGGGTGGGCACGATGATCGGCTCACCGTTGGCGGGCGACAGAATATTGTTGGAGGCCATCATCAGTGCGCGGGCTTCCAGCTGTGCCTCGACGGACAGCGGCACGTGCACGGCCATCTGGTCGCCGTCGAAGTCGGCGTTGAACGCGGTGCATACCAGCGGGTGCAGCTGGATGGCCTTGCCCTCGATCAACACCGGCTCGAAAGCCTGGATGCCGAGGCGATGCAGCGTCGGCGCGCGGTTGAGCATCACCGGGTGCTCACGGATCACCTCCGAGAGGATGTCCCAGACCTCGGCGCGCTCGGTTTCGACCAGTTTTTTGGCCGCCTTGATGGTGGCCGCCATGCCGCGGCGCTGCAGCTTGCTGAAAATGAACGGCTTGAACAGTTCAAGCGCCATCTTCTTGGGCAGGCCGCACTCGTGCAGCTTCAGTTTCGGACCGACCACGATCACGGAACGGCCGGAATAGTCGACGCGCTTGCCGAGCAGGTTCTGGCGGAAGCGGCCCTGCTTGCCCTTGATCATGTCGGCAAGGGACTTCAACGGCCGCTTGTTCGTGCCCGTGATGGCGCGGCCGCGACGGCCGTTATCCAGCAGGGCGTCTACCGCTTCCTGCAGCATGCGCTTCTCGTTGCGCACGATGATATCCGGCGCGTTCAGCTCCAGCAGGCGCTTCAGGCGA
>JASFSI010000191.1:0-4453 GCA_050114495.1 Lysobacterales bacterium
CTGGCGGCCATTATCGCATTAAAGTTCGATGGTTGTGCCCGTGTTGAGCCGCGACAGCCGGTCCCCGAGGATTTGCTGCAATACGCCATACGCCTTGCCGCCGGTGCAATGCCCGGTCCAGTAATGATCCACGGGCAGTTCACTCAGTGCATTGCCGATTTTCCGGACCTGCGCGCGGCCTCCCGACATGGTATCGAGGAGCGGAAAACCGATCAGGTGAAAACCGCCGACGACCGCAGCGATCCGCTCGCCCGGAAACAGCTCCGTCACGGTTTCGATCATGTTGAGCACGCCGGAGTGCGAGCAGCCGGTGAAAACCACCAGACCCTGCTTCGAACGGGCGACGAGCATCAACTCGTGATCGAAGGGGTCGTTTTCACGCCGTCCGTCTTTTTCCAGGTACAGGTAGCGGTTTCCGCCCGGCACCGGATGCTGCTTGTGCACCCGGTCGATGACGAACAGGCCGGGAAACGGTTCCAGGCGTTCTTCGACAATCACGAACCGTTCTGCGTGATTCTCGACCAGGCCTTCGGGCAATCCGATATCGCGGTTCATTACGGCGAGTGCGTGGAATACGGGGTTGCCGTCCGGCGGCGGTCGCAGGTAGACCGGTGCATGGTCGTTGACCGCGAAAAATGCCGGCAAGCCGCCGCCGTGATCGAAATGGTGGTGCGATACGACGGCAATGTCCACGGCAGAGAGGTCGATACCGAGGCGATCTGCGTTTGCAGCGAAGTCACCGCTGGCGCCGGTATCAAAGAGGACGGACACGCCCTGGTGCTCGATATGCAGCGACAGCCCGTGCTCGGCGGCCAGGCCGTCCTCCGGGCAGGCTGCGTGATTTTCGATCAGTACCGTGATTTTCATGCTGGCAGGCGCCGCGCGCAGCCTCAGCGCCCCTGGCGAGCGTGCTTGTCCACGATCAGCATCGCCAGTTCCAGTGACTGTTCGTAATTCAGGCGCGGATCGACTGTCGACTTGTAGCTGCGTTTCAGGTCTGCGTCCGACAGGTCGCGGGCTCCACCCGTGCACTCGGTGACGTTCTCGCCGGTCAGTTCCAGGTGAACTCCGCCAAGGTGCGATCCCAGCGACTGGTGGATGTCCATCGCCAGTTCCAACTCACCCAGGATCTTGCGAAAACGCCGCGTCTTGATGCCTTCACCCGTGGACTCGGTGTTGCCGTGCATCGGGTCGGAAACCCAGAGCACCGGGCTGCCGTGATCCATCACCGCACGCACCAGCGGCGGCAGCTTCTCCTCGATATTCGACTCGCCCATGCGGTGGATCAGCACGATACGCCCGGCCTCGCGGTCCGGGTTCAGGCGGTCGAGCAATCCCGTCAACCAGTCGCGGTCGATCGAGGGACCGATCTTGATGCCGATCGGGTTGCGGATGCCGCGGAAATATTCGACGTGGGCCCCGTCGAGCGCCGCCGTGCGCATCCCGATCCAGGGAAAATGCGTGTTCAGGTTGAACCAGCCCCACTGCCTCGGCACCTGCCGGGTCTGGGCCTGCTCATAAGGCAGGTGCAGCGCCTCGTGCGACGTGTAGAAGTCGACCCTGCGCAGGCTGCCGACGTCACGGCCGGTGATGGTTTCCATGAAACGCAGCGACTGGCCGAGGTTCTCGGTGATCTGGTGGAACTCGGCGGCCAGCGGCGAATGGTCGAGCCAGCTCAGGTCCCAGTACTCGGTGTGATGCACGTCGGCGAAGCCGCCGTCGACCAGCGAGCGCACGAAATTCATCGTCATCGCCGAGTAGGCGTGGGCCTTGAGCAGTCGTTCCGGGTCCGGCACGCGCGCCTGCTCTGTGAACGCGATGTCGTTGACGATATCGCCGCGGTAGCTGGGCAATGTCACGCCGTCGCGTGTCTCGGTATCGGAAGAACGGGGCTTGGCATACTGGCCGGCAAAACGGCCCACGCGAACCACCGGCAGCTGCAGGCCGTGAATCAGCGCCAGGCTCATCTGCAGCAAAACCTTCAGACGGTTGGCGATAATCGGTGAACTGACCTCGTTGAAGTTCTCCGCGCAGTCCCCCCCTTGAAGAAAGAACCGCTTTCCGGCCTGGGCCTCGGCAATCTGCTCGCGCAGCGCCAGGATTTCCCAGGAAGTAACCAGCGGCGGCAGTTCCGCGAGCTTTTCAAGCGCCGAGCTCAGCTTTGCCTCGTCGGGATAGTTCGCCTGCTGCTGCGCCTCGTAGGCTTGCCAGGTTCCCGGCGTCCAGTCCGCTGCATGACAGCCTTTGGGCATATCTGCCGGTTCAGTTCTTGAACTCATGTCAGCCACGCACCGTTTCTTGCTTGAAGAACACCACTACGAAAATCGTCGCCAGCGTGTAGAACGCAAACCAGATCAGCGACCAGCCGGGAATGCTGATACCAAAAAAGGTCCACAACACCTCGGCGCATTCGCCCGCACCGTAGAACACTTCCCTGAGCGCATCCAGCACGGGCATTGTGTCGAGCATGTAATTCAGCCCCATGCCGCAATCGGGCACCTGCTCCGCCGGCAGGCTTTGCAGCCAGACATGGCGACCCGCCAGGACCGCGCCGGTCACGCTGCCGATGACCAGCAGGATGCCGTAAATCCACTGCCACATCTTGCCGGGCCCGTGTATGGCTGCCACCAGCCCGACGGCACCGACCCACAGGAACGCCAGCCTCTGCAGGATACAAAGGGGACAGGGATCGACGAAGTCGATGTGCTGCTTGTACAAGGCCCAGGCAAGTAATCCTGCGCAGCTGAGAGCCGCGAACAAAAACCACATTCGGGCGGTCAGAAATCGTTTCACTTTCTTCACTCCTTTAATCTTCGAACCGTACCGTACACTTGCTTTCGAAGAATAAAGACCCGGCTGGTCATGCCGGGTTCATTTATAATAACAAGTTGATTACCGATCGACTGGCAGGGCACGATAATGAGCGTAAATCCCCAGAATTACAAGGCCGGAAGCCACTCCCCGATCCACGCACCGACAGGCACCTCGATCAGCTGCAAAGGCTGGCACCAGGAGGCCGCCATGCGCATGTTGATGAACAATCTGGACCCGGACGTGGCCGAGAAACCGGATGAACTGATCATCTACGGCGGCACCGGTAAAGCCGCGCGCAACTGGGACTGTTACGACCGCATCGTGAAAACGCTGCAGCGGCTGGAAAACGACGAAACCATGCTGGTGCAGAGCGGTAAACCGGTCGGTGTGTTCCGCACCCACGAGGAAGCCCCGCGCGTACTGATCGCCAACGCCAACCTGGTGCCGCGCTGGGGCAACTGGGACGTTTTTCGCGACCTGGAGCAGAAAGGCCTGACCATGTACGGCCAGATGACCGCCGGATCGTGGATATACATCGGTTCCCAGGGCATCGTGCAGGGCACCTACGAAACCTTCGCCGAGTGCGCCAACCAGCATTTTGACGGCAGCCTTGCCGGGCGGCTGGTCGTCACGGCCGGCCTGGGCGGAATGGGCGGCGCACAGCCGCTGGCCGTCACGATGAACGACGGGCTCTGCCTGGCCGTGGAAGTCGACCCCAGGCGCATTCAGCGACGCGTGGAAACGGGCTACTGCGACGTGATGTCGAAAGACCTCGACGAGGCCCTGGACTTGCTGAACGGGGCGAAAGGCGGCCTGTCGGTCGGTCTGCTGGGCAATATCGCCGAGGTCATGCCCGAACTGCTGCGGCGCGGCATCGTACCGGACGTCATCACCGACCAGACGTCGGCACACGATCTGCGCTGCGGTTACATTCCGGCGGGCTACAGCCTCGACGAGGCCGATCGACTGCGGGAGTCGGACCCGGAAAAATACGATAACGAGGTGCTCGATTCCATGGTTCAGCACGTGCAGGCGATCCTGGACCTGAAAGCAAAAGGCGCTGTCTGCTTTGACTACGGCAATAACCTGCGCGGCCAGGTAGCCGACTACCGCGACATGCCGCAGGCTTTTGACTATCCCGGCTTCGTACCGGCTTACATTCGGCCCCTGTTCTGCAAGGGCGCCGGCCCGTTCCGCTGGGCGGCGCTCAGCGGCAACCCGGCCGACATCCATGCCACCGACCAGGCCATTCTCGAGCTGTTCCCAAAGAAGGAAGGGCTGCACCGCTGGATCCACAAGGCGCAAGAGAAAGTGCAGTTCCAGGGTTTGCCGTCGCGCATCTGCTGGCTGGAATACGGCGAGCGCGCCGAGGCCGGGCTGAAATTCAACTGGCTGGTAAAGAACGGCAAGGTCGATGCGCCCATCGTGATCGGCCGCGATCACCTCGATACCGGCTCGGTTGCCTCGCCCAACCGCGAGACCGAGGCGATGAAAGACGGCTCCGACGCAATCGCCGACTGGCCCCTGCTCAACGCACTGCTCAATACCTCCTGCGGCGCCAGCTGGGTGTCCATCCACCACGGCGGCGGTGTGGGTATCGGCTACTCCCTGCACGCCGGCATGGTCTGCGTGGCGGACG
>JASFSI010000192.1:0-4436 GCA_050114495.1 Lysobacterales bacterium
GCCTGCTGATGTTCTTCGGGATTCTCGGCGGCGTCTCCATTCACGGTTTCCTGCGCTTCATCGCCCACCGCCGCTGGGGTGTGCCGGAGCGGCCGACGAAGCGTGTCAGGCTGTATGACGCCTACGACCGCATCTGGCACTGGCTGCAGGCCGGTGCGATCCTGATGCTGCTGCTGACCGGTCTGATCATCCACAAACCGCATATCTTCGGCATGTTCAGCTTTCGCTATGTGGTCGAGGTGCATAACGTGCTTGGCTTCATTCTGCTGATCAACGCCGCCCTGGCGCTGTTCTACACGGTAGCCAGCGGTACGATCCGGCGCTTCTTCCCGAACCCGGACGGCCTCTTCATCCGGACCTTTGAGCAGGCCATGTTCTACACCCGCGGCATTTTCGCGGGCGAGGCCCACCCGCTGGAGAAGACGCCGCAGAACCGGCTCAATCCGCTGCAGCAGGTGACCTACCTGGCGATCATCAACATTCTCCTGCCGGCACAGGTGGTCACCGGTTTCCTCATCTGGGGATCGCAGTACTGGCCGGCGCTCACCGACATGCTGGGCGGACTGCCGGTGCTGGGCCCGGTGCATACTTTCCTGGCCTGGGCGTTTGCCGCCTTTATCGTCATGCACGTGTACCTGACCACCACCGGCGAAACGCCGCTGTCGGGCATCAAGGCGATGGTCACCGGCTGGGAGGACGTGGAAGTCCACGACGAAGCAATCCATTCCAATGCGAAGGAGGCAACTCATGGCTGAACGAGCCAGGCCTTACATGAATCCCTACGTGGCCGGGACGATTCTCGGAATCGTCCTGTTCCTGGCCTTTTTCATTACCGGAACCGGTCTGGGCGCATCGGGCGGACTGAACCGCGCGCTCGTCTACGCGCAGAACATCATCAGCCCGGAACACATCGATCAGGTCCCGTACCTGCTGAAAATGGCCGGCGGCAGCACGAATCCGCTGGACAGCTGGATCGTCTACCTCACTGCGGGGACGCTGTTGGGCGGTTTCCTGTCCGGGCTTTACGGCAGGCGGGTCAAGGTGGAGACCAACAAGGGACCGGGGATCAGCAATGGAACGCGCTGGGTTCTGGCGTTTATCGGCGGCGCCCTGATGGGTTACGGCGCCCGACTGGCGCGCGGCTGCACATCCGGCCAGGCGCTGTCCGGCGGCGCGGTGTTGTCGGTGGGCAGCTGGGCCTTCATGTTCGCGGTGTTCGCGGGGGCTTACGCTCTGGCGTATTTCCTGCGCAAGGCCTGGAACTAGGAGAAACAGCCATGACACTTTTTCCTCTTCCATTGACCGAATTGCTCGGCCAGCAAGGCTCTTACCTTGTTTACCTGCTGATCGGCGCCGCGTTCGGCGCCACGCTGGAGACCGCCGGCTTCGGTAATTCAAAGAAACTCGCGGCGCAGTTCTATTTCAAGGACCTTACCGTATTCAAGGTCATGTTCACCGCGATCATCGTGGCCATGACCTTGATCTTTCTTTCCTCTGCGTTCGGTCTGCTCGACTACAACCTCGTGTGGGTGCCGCCAACCTACCTGTGGCCGGGTATCGTCGGCGGCCTGATCATGGGTGTGGGGTTCATCGTGGGCGGATTCTGCCCGGGTACGTCGCTGGTGGGTGCGGTCACCGGAAAGATCGACGCCGTGTTTTTCGTGCTCGGCGTGCTGTTCGGAATCTTCCTGTTCGGCGAGACGGTCGGCAGCTTTGCCGTCTTTTTCGAAAGTTCCTTCATGGGCCGCTTTACGCTGCCGGAACTGTTCGGCGTGGATTACGGCGTCGTGGTTCTGGGCGTCGTGCTGATGGCGCTGTTCATGTTCTGGGGCGCGGAAAAAGTCGAGGCCGCGATGGGTGGAGACAGCGCACGGAAAGCGCCGCGCAGAGCCGCTCCGGCCGCTGCTTTCCTCGTCGCGCTGGCTGTGGTCGCCCTGCTTGTCGGGCAACCGGACAACGCCGATCGCTGGAGAATGATCGAGGCCGAGCAGAGCGTCCTCCTGGAGCAGCGCGAAGTACAGATCGAGCCGGCTGAATTGCTGGGGCTGACACACGACACGCTGATCAAGGCCGTGATGATCGATGTGCGCGACGAGCGCGATTACAACCTGTTCCATATCCACGATGCGCGCCTGGTGCCCATGGAGCGGCTGGTCGAAATCTCGGAGCAACTCATGCAGCAGCCGGCCAATACCGTGTTCGTGGTGATGAGCAACGACGAGGCTCGGGCCACAGAGGCCTGGAAGATTCTTCGGGCCGAGAGCCTGCCCAACGTCTACATCCTCGAAGGGGGCGTCAACAACTGGATACGCACCTATGGCGACGAGGCGTTCCTGCGCGATCGTTACGTGATGAACCGTGCCGACGACGCGCCGGCCTACCGCTTTGAAATGGCGATCGGCTCACGGCACCCGGCCGCCGAGCCGGGCCCGCACGGCGAGGTCGAGTTCGTACCCAAGGTGAAGCTGGAGCAGAAGCGCGCGCCGACCAGTGGGGGTTGCGGCTAGGCCTGTTTGGCTGCGTCACCCATACCCTTTTCGGCGCACGCTCGCGCACTTACACGTGTCACTCGGTATGAGCTCATCCAGGGCTTTTTACGCCGCCTAAAAGGGATGTGGTAACGCCGCGAAAACTATGGGGCTGGAACCGGGGCTCACAGACGCTCGCGACCGAATCCTCTTTACAAGGGTTTATGACGACAGGATGTCGTCATCAAAGCGCCACAGGACGTGCTTGAGCGTCCCTTGGAAAGAGCGATCGGAAGCGAGCAGAAACGGAATTATTCCTTCAGGACAACCTTCAGCGCCTCCACGAAATAATCGATATTGAGGTCATTGAACGAAGCGATGTTCACGCGTGCCGAATTGACCGTGTAGATCGAAAACTCGTCGCGCAGCCGCTGCACCTGCTCGACGTTAAGCCCCATGAAGGAAAACATGCCGGACTGGCGTTCCAGGAAAGAAAAATCCCGCTCGATGCCGGCATCCTTGATTTTCTCCACCAGCAGGCTGCGCAGGCCGTTGATGCGGTTGCGCATGCCGGTCACTTCCTCGCGCCACAGCGCCGTAAGCTCATCGGAGTGCAGGATAATGTCGATGGCGGCCGGGCCGTGCGTCGGCGGCATGGAGTAGTTCTGACGCGTCAGCGAGTTGATCACCGTGACCACGTCTTTCGCCTTGTCCCCGGTTTTGCACACGACCGATATCGCACCGGTACGCTCGCGGTATACCGCGAAGTTCTTGGAACAGGAACTGGCGACGATCACCTCGGGACATTTCTCGGCGAACAGGCGCACGGCCAGGGCGTCTTCCTCGATGCCGCGTTCGAATCCCTGGTAGGCCAGGTCAATCATCGGAGTAAAACCGCGCTCGGCGGCGACATCGCTGATCGCTTCCCACTGTTCCGGCTCCGGGCTGACGCCGCAGGGGTTGTGGCAGCAGCCGTGGAACAGCACGATTTCTCCCGGCGTCCGCTCCTGCAATACGGCCATCATGTCGTCGTAGCGCAGGCTGCTGCTGGCGGGGTCGAAGTAGGGATAGCTTTCCATCTTCAGCCCGGCCGCGGAAAACACCGGTATGTGGTTGGCCCAGGTCGGGTCGCTCATCCAGATCGTGGCGCCGGGGCTGGCCGTCTGGACCAGGTCCCCGGCCACCCGCAACGCGCCGGTGCCGCCCGGCGTCTGGATGGTCTGAACGCGACCGCTGCGAACCGAGTCGGAGCCGGCACCGAAAACCAGGTTCGTGATCGCGCTGTTGAAACCGGCCACCCCCGGAGGACCCAGGTAGGTCTTGCTCTGTTCCCGTTCGAGCAGGAGATGCTCGGCTTGCTTGACGCAGCGCAGAATGGGCGTGTTGCCCTGTTCGTCCTTGTAGACGCCGATGCCGAGATCGATTTTTTTCGGATTGCTGTCGGCGGCGTGAGCGGCGATCAGGCCCAGGATGGGATCGGGAGGTAAGGCGTTCAGGTGTTGCAGCATGGTCCGTCCTCGCGCGGTTACCCCTGAGATTTTCCCTGTAGCGGCGCGCCGAGGCAAGCAGGATCGTGTCGTTCGTCGAATGCCTTTATGCGGTAACATTCAAACTTTATCCTTGCAGCACTGAAAGTACAGTCATCGGAACCATGGAGATGTCCCGTAAGATATTAATTATCATCGCTTTTACACTGATTTCCTCGGTGGCGCTGGCGGACAGGCCCGCACTGATCCTGCAGATCACCGTCGACCAGCTTCGAGCGGACATGGTCTGGCGGAACGCGGATCGTTTCGCTGAGGGCGGCTACCGCTATCTGCTGGATGAAGGCACGGTCTATACCGACGCGCGTTTTCGGCACGCGACGACGGTGACGGCCGTCGGGCACGCAACGCTGGCGACCGGGAGCAGTCCGCGGCAACACGGAATCGTCGCCAATGACTGGTGGGACCGCGGCAATCGCCGCGT
>JASFSI010000193.1:0-4421 GCA_050114495.1 Lysobacterales bacterium
CGGTATTCCGCGCCACACCCTGGATCGGTTTCGATCAGAAAATTCGTTAACGTCCGTTTTTCCGTTTTTGAATGCCATTGAAATATCGCCTCTTTTTTCAACCGGCCGTTTTAGGCGACTCTGAGCCCTGCAGCACCCGGACCTCCAGGGGACTGGTCGTGTCGATGTGTACATCGCGTTGCGGATAGGCAATGACAATGCCGGCCTCGCTGAACTTGCGGTTGATGGCCCGATGCAGATCGGTGACGGTCTGCAGCCGCACGTCGAGCGATGGTACGAAGCAGCGCAGGCCCAGGTTCAGGGCATTGTCGCCAAAGGATTCGAACGTCATGAAAGGCGCCGGTTCATCGAGCACCACCGGATGTTCCTGAGCTGCTTCTTCCATGAGCGCGAGCGCTTGCTCGACGTCACTGCCGTAGGCTATGCCTACGAGGAAATGGATACGCAGGATATCGTCTGTGAGTGACCAGTTCATCACCCGACCGGTGATGAACTCCTTGTTGGGTACGAGGAGTTCCTGGCGATCCCAGGTGCGTACGGTGGTTGCACGGATCTGGACCCGCGTAACGACACCGCTGGCGTCGCCTACTGTTACGACGTCGCCGACACGCACAGGACGCTCGATGAGAATGATCAGACCACTGATGAAGTTCGCGACGATTTCCTGCAGGCCAAAGCCGATACCGACGCCGACGGCGGCGACAAGCCATTGCAATTTCGACCAGGATGCGCCCAGCATGTCGAGCGCGACGAAGGTGCCGACGAAGACGATCGCGTACCGGATCAGCGTGGCGACGGCCACGCGGGTGCCGGGCTCGACATCGGCCCGTTGCCTGAGCATGATTTCAACGACGGACGGCAGGTTCCTGGCGCCGACAAAGGTCAAAAACGCAACCAGCAGCGCCAGCAACAGGTCGGCCAGTGACATGACTTGAAGCGTTTCGCCCTCGGCGGTGTGCCAGAGCACGATGTCTCGCAGTACGCTGAGCGCGGGTAGCGTGTCTGACCAGATCAGCAATACGCCTATTGCGCCGGTCAGTATGATGCCGACACGCACGATTTTGCGCGTATCCGAATCGAGCGCATGAACATCGACTTCGTCATCCAGGACGAGCCGGGCAACCTCGAATTCGTCGGCGGCATGCTCGGCCAATTCCTGCGCTTCGCGCCGGGCCAGGATCTGGCGAAGCTCGAGCCGGCGCCTGGCCACCAGCAGGCCCCGGTGGATCAACTCCTGCAGGATCGCAAGGCCCACGAGCAGCCACAGCGTGTTGATCAGGCCGGACAGCAGTTCACCCGCCGAGTAAACGTAGCCATAGATGACGGCTATCAACAGGGCCGCCGGGATCAGCATGCTGATCCCGAATCCGATCCAGCTGCGTCGGTTTCGCTCCTGCACCTTGCTCGATGGTTTCAATGTCACCAGGATTCCGCTCTTCGGCTTGAGCAATTGATACAGGAACAGACCGAGTCCACAGGTCAAAACGATCAACAGGGCACGGGTAATCTCTCCGTAACTGAGAGTCGCGGTTCGCGTCACCGTCAGGACCAGCAGGAAAGAGGGCAGAACGAACGTCAGCAGCAAAATGTCGAGCTGGTGACGCAGACGGTGCACCGCGCGTTCATTCCAGCGGAAATGGGCCACTCCGAGGCCGTGCGGCTGACACAGTGTGCGCAGCAGTGCAACAAAGAAAAGCAGGGGGGCCACCGTGACCAGCCCCGTGCCGAGTGCCACCACGCCGCTGTCGCTAACCGGCAGCCCGGTCATCCAGTGCCCCACGAGCGCGATGAAAAGCGGCAGCGGAAGCGACAATGCGATCGTAATTCCCAAAGCACGCAGCGTTTGCCGGAACGTGTCCACGGAAGGCTTGCCTACGCCTTCGGCTGTTTGCCTCAACGCGCGCAACAATCCGCGCCGTTTGATCAGCAGCCAGAATAAAGCGATCGTGCACAGCAGACCCAGGGGATGCCAGATCGCCAACGTGGCGTCGACCCCGGCCTGAATCCACCATTCCGAATCTGCAACGGACCGGATCTCGTCGGCAAGCTGTTCCAGCGCGGCAAAATCCAGTCCACCTCGCGTACGCAGCCAGAGCAAACGCTTGGCAAGGAACGTGTCGAATTCCTTGGTGATTCGGTACAGACCTTCTTCGTCGAAAGCCAGTTCGGAGAGGTTCTGAAGATAATTCTCGTTGATCCTCAGTGCCTGCTGGAGCAGGCGTATCCGCGCCTGGACCAGTTCGTTGATCGTTTCTCGAATAGCGGGGTCTGCCGCCTTCGACAGCCCGACCGAGGCGGCCGCATCGGCCGCGGATTCTTCGAGTTGGCTCCGTTCGCGTTCCAGCTGCAGCAAACGCAAACTGGCTTCGCGGATTCGGGTCTCGCGTTCAGCAACCCGGGCCCGGTAATCACTCATGTCGGGTAAGGAGCGCCACTCTTGCTGCAGGATCTGGCCGAACTGCTGCGTGGAACTGACGAGTTCGAGCTGTCGCTGAGCCAGGTTGAACGAATCCTCGATCCGTTTGCTTTCAGCCAAGACCCGACCTCGGACTGCTCGTGTTTCCTCGACCCACCCGGTCAGCTGGGTGATGAGTTGCGCGGTTTCGACATTGGCCTGCCGCAGTCGAATGACCAAAGGGTCGTTTTCAAGTTCCGGCGGAACCTCCACGCCCGCATCGGCGATGGCCACAAGCGCTTCGGCTCGCTGTGCCGCAGCGAGCAGGGCTTCGAGCGCTTCGACACGCGCGCCGCTTCGGCGGATCCGGGACTCCAGCTCGCGCTTTTGCGCCTGCAGCATTTCAGCACGGATCGGCTGAGTCAGGATTTCCTTTTCCAGCGCCGTAACCGCAGCCTGTGCAGCCGCCTGGCGCGCCTTGATCGAGACCCGCGTGGCGTCTCGTAGCGCGGGCGACAGGGAAGCGTCGGTCTCCAACACGGTGAGTTCGTTGTCGAGAGTGGAGAGCAAGGCATTTTCCCGGGCGAGCTCTTCGCGAATGGCGCGGGGCCGGACATCCTGCGTGGAGACCTGGCGGTTCAAATCGTTCAGCTGGGAGCGAAGCGTTGCCGTGTCGGCACGGGCTTGCTCGAGCAGGGGCAGGAACGTTTGGCTGTCGCCCTCGCTCGGAATGTCGAAAGGTGTCTCGATTTCCGCATCCACGGCTGCAGCGCGCTGAAGGGTTTCTTCGATTCGCTGCCGGCCGGATGCGATCAGCGCATCGTGTTCCGTGAGCTGCTCCAGCTGTTTTTCGACCCGTTGCCAGGCGGCCAGGGCTTGCTGGTAGAGTGCCAGGACTTGCGCATCGGCGCCGTCCTCGGGGGGGTCTGTATTCTCCAGGGCGGAGATCTTCTGTTCAATATCGGCGATTGCCGGCAGGGCCGCCGAGGACTCGGGAACGGCCGGCCCAGTCTGTCCCAGGCCGATGGTGAACTGGGCCAGCAGGATTATCCCGAGACCGATTTGAACCATGCGACGAACCCGGCAAAGCCTTGTCAAACCTAGCTTTTTTGTACTCGATCGACCACGCATGAGCAATATGATGCCACCGCTTGACCAGAAATGGCTACCTCGGTCCCGCTTGACCATCATGGAATGTACGCTACGATCCGATTTATTGGCCTGCGTGGTCAGCGGCCGGTCGGCCTGCTGGTGCCGTCTGTTGCCGATGTAATGCTGAGAACGGTGTTAGCGATGTCGCGCAGGTAATCGAAAGTCGCTTGAGTGGCGGGCGCCAGCTCGTCCGCCGCTCGAGCGGTGACTGCCAGGGTGCCGTCACTTTCTTTCTCGATCCAGCCGCGGGCCATGAGGCATTTTATTTTTCTTCGAACGGTCTCGCGCGGTATGCCGGTGCCGTCCGCTATGCATTGCAGGTTGATTTTTCTGGAAACACCGGCGCTGCGGCGCCCATCCAGGAATTCATCGTAGGTCAAGCCATCTATGCGGCGATTCATCAACGTACGCATGCCGATAGCGCTGAGGATCAGTACCTGGTCCAGATCCCCCTCACACAGCTCTCGGCACTTGATCAGTAACAAAGTGAACCCGCGATTGTGTACGGGCCACAAGTCGCCGAAATGGTCGCGGATCGTCTCGCTGGTCAATTTCATCGACGATGGTCTCCTCTGGACCGCCCAATATGGGCGATTTTATCATGACAAACGCTGGCTTGTGAGCTATAACCTTTTCGGTTAAAAAACGCATCTAAGATGCATTAATCAACAGGAATTTCTAGGAGAATGGAATATGTTTGATTCTGCGAATTTCAGACTGGATGGCGCGATCGCGCTGGTTACCGGTGCGGGTGCCGGGATCGGTCGGGGTATCGCTGAAACGTTTGCCGGAGCGGGCGCGGCCGTGTGTGTTACCGACCTCAAGGCCGACGACGCCGAAGCGGTAGCAAAAGGCATCGTCGACGCGGGTGGCC
>JASFSI010000194.1:0-4409 GCA_050114495.1 Lysobacterales bacterium
TGCCGGCATCGGGGTCGACGCCGGTCGCTGCCGGTGCCGCGTAAGCCATCGACACCAGCGCCAGCAGCAGAGAGGCGCCCGCCGTGCGGCGGTTCGGCCGCGAGCGGGTCATGGTCAGGGCGCTTTTATTTTTTGCAGCCGTCATTTCCCTTGTTTCCTGGATTCATGCTGGACCCAGTCCACTTCCATCACCCACTCGCCTTCCATGCTGCCGCCGCCGATCAGGGCGTAATTGAGAATGGCGAAAAGCGGTTCCTGGATCTCCGCGCCGCCGCCGGGAATGCGGTAAACCTCTTCCCCGTCGACCCGGAACACCAGGTCGTCGCCCGCCCATTCGACGGAATACTCGTGCCACTCGTTGTTGTCGGCGTCGATGACTTTCATGGCCGATTCCCAGTCGCCGCCGTCGCAGTGCCCAAGACTCTTGATCATACGCGCGGCGAAATGCCCCGAACCGCCGCTGCCGTAATGTTCCCAGATATCGATTTCACCCGAGCCGGGCAGCGGCCAGCAGATATTCTCGTCTTCTTCCTGGACCGGCGGTTCATTGTTGCGGGCGCCGAGCAGCCACCAGGCCGGGAACATGCCCGGCTCACCGTCGCCATGGGTGCGCAGGCGCGCGGTCCACCTGCCGACGGCGAATTCCTGGCGGTTCTTGGATGCGATACGACCGGCGACGTAACGCGTATCCGGGTGCTTTTCACCGAACTTGTCGACGTTGTCACAGGGGATTTCTTCGCCGATATTCACCACCCGAAGCTTGAGCGTGCCGTCGCTGACTTCGCGCGTGTTGTACGCACCGTCACGCACGTAACACTGCTCCTCGCCATTTACCCAGAGAATCTGGTCCTGCCAGTTTTCCGGGTTGAACGTATCGAAGTCATCCCTGAAATCCACCTGCCACTCGCCCTCGTCTGCCGGCGTCGCGGAAAAAGGTATCAACAGGGCGATGAAAATCAGGCTGGCCAGCCACACTGCGGTCGGTTTCATGGGCTTGTCTCCCGTCATGATGGATGAATTACGGGAAACTATCCGATTATGGGGGCCATGCCAAGTGCAAAGGCTGATGGTCCGCCAGCGGAGAAATCGAATTACCAGGCCAGGTCGTCGGGAACGGGGAATTCCTCTTCCTCGGGATCGTTCCCGTTGTCGAGTTCGACCACGTGATCCGGTGCTATTTCACGCACGGCCGCGATGTGTTCGGGCGTCAGCAGGTGATATCCGCCGGTGACGTAAACCATGCCGAGTTCGCCCTTGGCCAGCGCCTTGTTCTGATCGGGTGTGACGTAAACCTTTCGAATGCGGCCGCGAAACAGGAAATTGCGCGGGACTTCCGCATCTTCGCGGTTCAGTCGGTTCGGGTCGACAATTTTTCGAATGGCGTTGTTGATTTCGCGCCGCTTGCGATCCTCCGCGCGCTTTCGGGCGCGGTCCTGCTCGATGCGATCCTTCTCTTCTTGCTCCCGCAGTTTCCAGGCCTTGTCGAGCGACAATTCGCCGGGCGGCATCCCTTGCGCCGACCCGCCCTGCCCCGGCCGGCGTTTCGGCTTTTTGCGTTTCTGCGCCGGCTTTCTATCCTTGGCCAGGCCCAACGCTTTCAACTGGTCTTGAAGGGAATCGCCCATGCGCAAATGGTAGTGCAGGTAGAAGTTGCTTGAAAAGGATGGGGTCAGCGCGAGTCACTCACTCTGGCCCCTTTTTCCTGTTGTTCAGGGCCGGCCGATGGCGTAGTAGCTGATCCCGCGCCGGCGCACGACCTCGGGCGACCAGATATTACGGCCGTCCACGATCACCGGCTGCTTCATCAACGTCTTCAGGCGATCGAAGTCCGGCGCCCAGTACTGTTTCCACTCGGTCACCAGGACCAGCGCGTCGGCGCCTGTTGCCGCCTGGTAGGGGTCGTCGACAATTTCAAAATCCGGCCGGTCACGGAAAATGTGCCGGGCCTCGTCGGCCGCTTCCGGGTCATGCGCGCGCACCCGCCCGCCGGCGTCGCAAACGGCTTCGACCAGGTTGATGCTCGGCGCTTCGCGCATGTCGTCCGTGTTGGGCTTGAAGGACAGCCCCCACAGCGCCACGGTCAGCCCCTTCAAATCGCCGTTGAAATGGCGGGAGAGCAGTGAGAAGGGCACCCGCTTCTGGCGGTTGTTCACGGCCTCGACCGCCTTGAGCAGTTCCGCCTCGTAACCGAAGGCCCGGGCGGTGTGCTCCAGCGCCCGCACGTCCTTGGGGAAACAGGATCCGCCGTAACCGGCGCCGGGGTAAATGAAGGAATACCCGATACGGGGATCCGAACCGATACCCGTGCGTACACTTTCGATGTCGGCCCCGACGCGGGCCGCCACGTTGGACAGCTCGTTCATCAGGCTGATCTTGGTGGCCAGCATGGTGTTGGCCGCATACTTGGTCAGCTCGGAAGAACGCACGTCCATGCACAGCAGCTTTTCATGGTTGCGGTTGAACGGTGCGTACAGTTCGCGCAGCAGGGCCTCGGCGTCCGGGTTGTCGACACCGACGACGATGCGGTCCGGCTTCATGAAATCCGCGATCGCCGCGCCCTCTTTCAGGAACTCCGGGTTCGAAGCCACCGAAAACGCGTGGTTTACGCCGCGTTGCTCGAGACAGGCGGCGATCGCATCCCGGACCTTTTCGCAGGTGCCGACCGGCACGGTCGACTTGACGACCACCAGCAAGGTCTTGCCGAGACAATGGCCAACCGAGCGGGCCACGGCCAGCACGTGGCTGAGGTCCGCGGAACCGTCCTCGCCGGGCGGAGTGCCCACCGCGATGAACAGCACTTCGGCGTGGTCTACCGCCGCCTCGATGTCGGTGGTGAATTCCAGGCGGCCCTGGCCCGCATTCCGCTCGATCATCTCGTCGAGGCCGGGTTCGAAAATGGGCACCACGCCGTTGTTCAGGCCCGCGACGCGATCGCGGTCGATATCCATGCAAACGACGTGATGGCCCACGTCGGAGAGCCCGGCGCCGCTTACGAGGCCGACGTAACCGGATCCAACAATTGATATGCGCATAGCCGCCCTTTACTGAATACCAAGCAGTTCCACTTCAAAAATCAGGGTCGCGTTCGGGCCGATGGACGGCGGTCCGTTCGGGCCGTAAGCGAGACCGGAAGGAATGAAGAACTTGAACTTGCTGCCCACGGGCATCAATTGCAGCCCCTCGGTCCAGCCGGGGATAACCTGGTTCAGCCCGAAAGTGGCTTCCTGGTTGCGCGAGTAGGAACTGTCAAACTCGGTACCGTCCAGCAGCGTGCCGCGATAATGCACCGTCACGGTATCGGTAGCGGCGGGCTTCGGACCGTCACCCATGGTGATGACCTGGTACTGCAAGCCCGAGTCGGTAACCTCGACACCTTCTTTCTGCGCGTTTTCAAGCAGGAACTTGTCACCGTCGGCGGCGTTTTTCGAGGCCACTTCCTGCTGGGCTGCCTGGGCCTCGGCGCGACGCGCGGCAATGTATTCATTGCGAACGGCGGCCGCCTGCTCAGGGGTCATGGCCAGCTCTTCGTTGTTGTAGGCCGCTTTCAGCGCCTCCGTCAGCGTGTCGATATCAAAATCCGCGCCGCCCTGCTTGAGCTGGTTGCCGATTTCCATGCCGAACACGTAACCCAGCTTCTGGGATTCCGTCTCGAGCTCGGCCGCCATGGCGTTGCCGGAAATGAGGACTGCCGCGGCAAGCGCGCAGGTTTTCGAAGTGATGTTCATCTAAATCATGCTCCAATAGTGAAAAACGGGTTTCGGCGCACCGGCGAGCGATGCCCCGAAGAGAACGCGTAATTGTCCTTCAAACCGGAGCGCACCGCAATGGAACCGGCGCCTGAATGGTTTTGGTATGCTGCGGTTTTGAAATGAGCCGCCCGGAATGACCGGAATCGTTTTAACCCTGATCGCTTACCAGGTCCTGATGCTGGGCATCGGCTGGTGGGCCAGCCGGCGCAACAGCGACAGCGCGGACTATTACCTGGGCGGCCGCAACCTGGGCGGCCTGGTCGCGGCCCTCAGCGCGTCGGCCAGTTCTTCATCCGCCTGGAGCCTGCTGGGCGTAAGCGGCGCGGCTTTCGCCTGGGGCTTTCCGGCCATCTGGCTGATTCCCGCAACGGTCATGGGGTTCTGCATCAACTGGTTCCTGGTCGCTCCGCGCCTGTCCGAGCGCAGCCGCGAAAGCGGGGCGATCACGCTGACCGAGTTCATCGCGGGGCCGAGGGGCGACCCCGCGCGAAAGACCGTGATGCGCCTGGGTGCGGCGGTCATCCTGTTTTCCTTCACGTTTTATATCGCCGCCCAGTTCCAGGCCGCCGGCAAGACCTTTGCCGGTGTGCTCGACATCGACCCGGTACTCGCCATCGTAATCGGCGCAGCGGTCGTGCTGGTTTACGTCTGGCTGGGCGG
>JASFSI010000195.1:0-4351 GCA_050114495.1 Lysobacterales bacterium
CGTGCAGGAACAGCGCGCTAAAAACACTCAACAGGGGCAGGCTCCACCACGTGGAGAGCGGCTGGTGAAGCAGGCGGGACACTTCGACCGCCTGCATGCCGCCCAGGTCGATCAGGGCCTGCTGCAGGAGGGGTGAAACGCTGGCGCAGGCGAGAAAAACAAAGATACAGGCCAGTGACAGCCCGACCGTCACGAACGGAGCGAATTTCTGCCGGCTGGGCCACTGCGTGACGATCCCGCTTTTCACGGCGAATCAACCCTCGACGAGAAAACGGTAATTCCTGTAGCGGAACACGGCTCCGTCACGGCGGATTTCGTCCAGGACCACGCCGCTCAGGCTGTCGCCTTCCTCCATGCGCTGCCCGTTGATCAACAGGAAGCGGTCGCGCGGGTCCTCCGCGTACACCATCACGCTGATGCGCATTTCGGGCAGGCTGCTGCGCACGTTCTGCGGGAGCGCCCAGAAACTGACCGGTTCCAGTTCGCGGGACCCTGCCGGGTCGTCGTCAGCGGGGGGCTGCGTTTCTTCGACGGCCTCCGAAAGCGTCGTCGACGGTGCGGGCACGGCGGTTTCCTCTTCGGTCTCGCCGCTCACCGGCTGCGGAGTCTCGAATTCGGTAAACGAGCGGTTCAGGGAGCGGCGCTTTTCGATCCCGGGGTCTGCTTCCTGCTGTGGGTCTGCTTCCTGCTGTGGACCGTTTTCCTGGCCGGGCTGCCCGGCGCGGTAATCCTCGACCGGTGTGCGCGGAAGCGCCGCGGCCGGGCTTGCGCGTTTTTCGAGCGCCTGCTGCAGCTCCTTTTGCGCCGCTGGCGGCCGTTGGCTCACTGCGGGCTCCGTGGAAACGGCTGAGGTCTCCGCGACGGCGGGCTGTTCGCCGTCTTCGAACGCTGTCCGGGTGAACCAGGCCGCAAGCAGCACGATCGGCACCAGGGCCAGCAGCCACGACCAGCGCGGCAGGCGGCGTCTGCCACGGTCCGGATCGTGGTCTGCGGGACTGTGTACGCCCGGCGTTTCGCCCAGCCGGCGCTGTTCTTCGGATTTCTTGAGCGCATCGAGCAGTATGGACACGGTCAGTCGCCCTCCCCCGGTTCATCGACCAGGCGCGGCTGGTCTATGGTCGGCGCCATCAGGTGAATCAGCGTCTGCGGACCGACGATACCGTCGGCGACCAGGCCCTGCTCACGCTGAAAATCAATCAGCCAGCGTTCAAAACCGGCATCGAAACCGCCGAGCCCCTCCCAGGGCGGCTCGGCCATTGCGGCCATTTCCATCACGATGTCGACCGCCGGCCCGGCCTGCCCCCTGCGGATCTCGTAGGGCCAGTCGGGCGCCTGCGGCCAGGCCGCCAGGTATTCTCCCAGCCACTGCCTTTCAACGTCGGATCGCGCCACGACCCGGCCATCGCCTGGCGATCCCAGCAGAATATTCTCTCCCTCGAAACCCCGCAGCAGCAGGAGACGTTCATCACCGGCGCGCAAGCGCAACAGCACGGGAAGGCCCAGGCGGCGAATCCGGGACCAGCTCCCGGAATCCTCGAGGCAGGCGAACCCGGTGGCCTGCACACCCTCGCAGGCTGCACGCAAGGCAGCAGCCGAACCGTCCCGTCCCCACAGCCCCGCCAATGCCCGCCAGGCGCGTGCATGCTGGGCGTCCAGCCACAGCTCATCGATCGTCGCCACGGGAGGGTCGGTTTTTTCGGGCTTCGCCTCGGCAAGCGCTGTCACTGCAGGGTCAGTGGTTTGCACGGCGGGTTCCGCCGCCTGCTCCGCAAAGGGCTCGGCTGGTTGTTCGTACACGAACTTTTCACCGCCGCCCGTTCCGCTCCATTGCCACATGGAGAGAACGACGGCGACGAGCATCAGGCTGGTAACGGCGGCCGTCAACGGTATCCAGCGGTTTCCCCGGACACGGCGTTCAGTAGGCTGGACTTCGTCCGCGGCCCGGTTCACGAGCCGCGGCCCGACGCGTGTCGATTCGCTGGCGTAGGCACCCGCCAACGCGCGATCGGCGATGATATTGATCAGCCGCGGCACACCGTCGGAGCGCCGGTAGAGTGATTTGAGGGCCGAGCGGGTAAACGGGTTTCCGGAAGCGCCGGCGACCATCATCCGGTGGCGCACGTAGGCCCGGGTCTCCGCCTCGTCCAGCGGTTCGAGATGGTAGCGGGCCGTGATGCGCTGAGCAAGCTGGCGCAGGTCGCTGCGCTGCAGGAGCCTTCTCAGCTCGGGCTGGCCCAGCAGGACCATCTGCAGCAACTTCTGCTTGGCGGTCTCCAGGTTCGTCAGCAGGCGAACCTGTTCCAGGGATTCCGGGCTGAGATTTTGTGCCTCGTCGATCACCACAACGACGCGACGGCCTTTTGCATGCTGGTCGAGCAGGTAGGCATTCAGCGCATCGACCATGGCCTTGTTGCTGCCGGCGATTCCCTCGGTCGGAATGCCCAGCTCACCGCAGATGGTCTCCAGCAGCTCGCTTGGGGTCAGCAGGGGATTGAGCACCAGGGCGACGCGCGTATCCTCCCCGACCTGTTCCAGCAGGCAGCGGCACAGCGTGGTCTTTCCGGTGCCGACTTCCCCGGTGAGCTGCACGAAACCGCCTGAGCCGCCCTGCCCCACGCCGTAAAGCAGGTGCGCCAGCGCTTCACGGTGTTCCGGGCTCAGGTATACAAACGCCGGGTCCGGCGTTATGGAAAACGGCGCCTCCGACAAACCGAAAAATTGCAGGTACACTCGCTCCCCCGTTACGGCCGATTCATGCGGGCTCAGTCATTCAGGTCCAGCAGGCTGGCGTTGCCGCCAACCGCCGCCGTGTTGATCGTCAGTGTTCGCTCCGTGGCGAAACGCAGCATGTAATGTGGACCGCCGGCTTTCGGTCCGGTTCCGGACAGGTTCTCGCCGCCGAACGGCTGCACGCCCACCACGGCCCCGATCATGTTCCGGTTAATATAACAGTTGCCCGCCCGGACCCGGCTGACGATGTAGCGCTGGGTGCGGTCGATCCGGCTGTGCACGCCCAGCGTGAGGCCGTAGTTGGTCGCATTGATCTCGTCGATAACGCGGTCCAGCTCGCCGGAACGGTAGCGCACAACATGCAGCACGGGACCGAAAATCTCTTTCTCCAGCACCTTGATCGACTCGATTTCAAACGCGCAGGGCGCCATGTAGTGGCCGTCCAGCCCGGGCGGCAGCGGCGCGCGGGCGATCAGGCGCTGTTCACGCTCCATGCGCCGGGCATGGGCTTCGAGTTCAGCCAGCGCCGCGGCGTCGATGACGGGCCCCACGTCGGTCGACAAATGCCACGGCAGGCCGATGACCAGCTCCTGCATGGCGCCGGCCAGCAGATCCATGACGGTGTCCGCGACGTCTTCCTGCAGAAACAGGACCCGCAGGGCCGAACAGCGCTGCCCGGCGCTGTGAAACGCGCTGCGGATGACATCCTGGACCAGCTGCTGCGGCAGGGCCGAACTGTCGACCAGCATCGCGTTCTGGCCGCCGGTCTCAGCGATGAAGGTGGCCAGCGGCGCGTCCCGCGCGGCCAGGGAACGGTTGATGATGTGCGCCGTTTCCAGCGAACCGGTCAGGGCCACGCCGGCGATGCGCTCGTCTGAGGTCAGCTTGGCGCCCACCACCGATCCGCGCCCGGGTACGAACTGCAGCGCCTCGCGCGGCACGCCGGCCTCGTGCATCAGCCGCACCGCGGCGGCCGCAATGGCCGGTGTCTGGTCGGCCGGCTTGGCCAGCACGGTATTGCCGGCTGCCAGCGCCGCGCTGACCTGGCCGGTGAAAATGGCGAGCGGAAAATTCCACGGGCTGATACAGGCGAACACACCCCTGCCGTGCAGGCTCAGTTCATTGGTCTCACCGGTCGGCCCCGGCAAGCGCCTGGCGGCGTCAAAGTCACGACGGGCCTGGGCGGCGTAGTACCTCAGGAAATCGACGGCTTCCCGAATTTCCGCCACCGCGTCGTGGGCCGTTTTGCCCGCCTCGCGTGCGAGCAGGACCATGAATTCGGGATGGTTCTCCTCCAGGAGGTCCGCGGCCCGTTCGAGCATCTCGGCACGGCGCGCACCGCGCAGGGCATCCCACTTCGGCTGAAAGGCGCGGGCCACGCCGATGGCCGCGTCGACCTCGCTTAGCGTCGCTTCGCGAACTTTCCCGATGGTGTCCGAGCCGCGGCCGGGGTCGATGTTGTCGGCGTGCTCGCCTTCGGGGTTCGCATCGGCCGGACAGGCCAGGATGGGCTCCACGTCCCAGCGTTCACGCGCAAAAACCTGCATGCGTCCGGCCAACTGGCGCACATCGGTCTCGTTATCGAAGTTGACGCCTGCCGAATTCAGGCGCTCGTCACCAT
>JASFSI010000196.1:0-4343 GCA_050114495.1 Lysobacterales bacterium
TGCAGCTCGACGCCTCGTATTGCCCCGTGCGCAAGGTCGCCTACTCGGTCGACGCGGCGCGCGTGGAACAGCGCACCAACCTGGACAAGCTGGTGCTGGACATCGAGACCAATGGCACGATGGACTGCGAAGGCGCCGTCAAGCTGGCCGCCAACATCCTGGCCGACCAGCTGTCGGTATTCGTCGATTTCAAGGCCCGCCAGGTCGTGGAAGTCGAAGAAAAGGAACAGGAAATCGACCCGGTCCTGCTGCGTCCGATCGACGACCTCGAGCTGACGGTGCGTTCTGCCAACTGCCTGAAGGCGGAAAGCATACTTTACATCGGTGACCTGGTGCAGCGCACCGAGGTCGAACTGCTGAAAACCCCGAACCTGGGCAAAAAGTCCCTGACGGAAATCAAGGACGTGCTCGCGTCCCATGACCTGTCACTGGGCATGAAACTGGAAAATTGGCCGCCGGAGAGCCTGGTCAGCGCCTGAGGCGCATGACGGGAAGACGGCCGAAAAGAGAAGGACAAGACGATGCGTCACCAGAAATCCGGAAGAAAACTGAATCGTAACAGCCCGCACCGCAAGGCCATGTTCCGCAACATGGCGTCTTCGCTGTTCGAGCACGAAATCATCAAGACCACGGTGCCCAAGGCCAAGGAGCTGCGCCGCGTGGCTGAACCGCTTATTACGCTGGCCAAGGAAGACAGCGTGGCGCACCGCCGCCAGGCGTTTGACCGGCTGCGCGACCGCGAGGCCGTTACCAAGCTGTTCAACGAGCTGGGCCCGCGTTACGCGGACCGCCCGGGCGGTTACCTGCGCATCCTGAAATGCGGTCACCGTGCCGGTGACAGCGCGCCGATGGCGTACGTTGAACTCGTCGATCGCCCGCGCGCAGACGAGGAAATGGTCGAAGCTGAATAAGGCAAGGCATGGCGGCAGTATGCCGCGCAAATGAAAAAGCCCGGCAGCTGCCGGGCTTTTTTGTTTCAGGGTGCCTGGGCGCCCATGCACCCGAGTCCCTGGAGAAGTTGCGGCCCCCGCGCGGATGACTGCATGGCAGCGCCGGCGCGGGGCAGCTTCAGGTCATCGCACTGCCTATCTGGAAAATCAGAAAAGCGCCCGTGTAACCCAGGACCGTCATGTAGGTCCAGGCAAAGATCGGCCAGCGCCAGCTATTGGTCTCGCGGCGGATCACCGCGATGGTGGCCGCGCACTGCAGGCACCAGGCGTAGAACAGCAGCAGGCCGAGCACCATCGGCAGTGTGAATACCGGTCTGCCGTCCGGCCACGTGGCGGACCGCAGCTTGCCGGCGAGGCTGGCTTCCGAGGCTTCGTTGCCGACGGCATAAATGGTGCCCATCACCGCGACGACGACTTCGCGCGCCGGAAAACCGGCGATCACCGCGGCGGATACGCGCCAGTCCCAGCCCAGCGGTTTGAAAACCGGTTCGAGCACCTGGCCGGCCCGGCCCAGGTAGCTCTGTGCGAGCTGGTCGGCTGCCGCCTTGTGCTCGAGCTTTTGTTGCTCGGCTTCTAGCGCCGTGCCTGTGAGCGTTGCTTCGGCATGGGCCGTTGCGGTCTGCAGCTGCGCCTGCACGTCATCCGAACGGGGAAAGAAGGCCAGTGCCCAGATCAGGACCGCGACCGCGAAAATGACCGTGCCGGCGCGCTTCAGGAACAGCCGGGCGCGGTCCAGCAGCTTGATCGCGACGGTCTGCGGGCTGGGCCAGCGGAACTCCGGAAGCGCCAGCGCAAACTGCGGTTTCGGGCCGCGCAGGGCCGAGCGCTTCATCAGCCAGGCGGTCACCAGGCCGCCGACGATGCCGAGCAGGTAGAGCCCGAAAAGAACCAGCCCCTGCAGGTTGAACCAGCCGATTTTCTGCTCCGGTACGAAGGCTGCGATGAGCAGGGCGTAGACCGGCAGGCGGGCCGAACAGGTCATGAAGGGGGCGGCCAGGATCGTCGCAATGCGGTCACGCCGATTCGGAATAACACGTGTCGCCATGATGGCCGGCACGGCGCAGGCAAAGCTGGACAGCATCGGGATGACCGATTGCCCGGAGAGGCCGACGCTGCGCATCACCCGGTCCATAAGGAATGCCGCCCGCGCCAGGAAACCCGAGTCTTCCAGCACGATGATGAACAGAAACAGGATCAGGATCTGCGGCAGGAATACCAGAACGCTGCCGACACCGCCGATCACACCGTCTGTGATGAAACTGGACAATGCTCCGGGAGACAGGTGACCGCCCACCCAGCCGGAAAGGGCCGTGGCGGCCCCGTCAATGCCGTCCATCAGCGGCGCAGCCCAGGAAAACACGGCCTGGAAAACCAGCGCCATCACGCCAAAGAACAGGATCGTCGCCGGCCAGGGGCGATTGAACCAGCGCAGCAGACGCGCGCCGAAACGTTCGAGCATCTGCGCCTGGCTCTGCGCTTCCGCCATGACCTCTCGAACCCAGCGATAACGGTGACGCGCTTCGCAGGCCTGCGGCGGCTCGGTTCCAAAAAGTTCCTGGCGCGCTGCCGCCAGGCGATCCCTGCCGATGGTGTTTTCGACGGCTTGGGTCGCCGCCGCTTCCGGGTGGAGCAGGGCCTGCAGCACGTCAATGCGCAGCATCGTGCCGTCAGCCGATTGCGCCAGCCCGTCCGCCGTTCGGCTCAATTCGGGCCAGGACTCGGGCAGTTCCGGCAGGGCCATGTCGCCCAGGTGCTCCAGCGCGGTTTTGAGGTGATCCATGCCGCGTCCGGACTTGGCGAGCACCGGAACGATGGAAATACCGCCGAGATGACGCTGCAGCGCTTCGATCGAGATATCGATGCCGCTGGCCGTGGCCACATCGGTCATGGTGAGCGCGACGATCAGCGGGATGCGCATTTCCATCAACTGCTGAAGCAGGTAGAGGCCCTGGTACAGGTGCGTGGCGTCGAGCACGAACAGCAGGCCGTCCGGTTGCTTTGCTCCCTCGATGCGCCCGAGCAGCACATCGACAGCGATCTGCTCATCGGTGGAAAAACCGCCCAGGCAGTAGATACCCGGCAGGTCGACCAGTTCGACCGCGCTGTTGTCCAGCTGCGCGATGCCCGAGTGCTTTTCGACGGTAACGCCCGGGTAGTTCCCGGTGGTCTGGCGCAGGCCCGTCAGGCGGTTGAATAAAGTGCTCTTTCCGGAATTCGGATTACCAATGACGGCGACCGTGGCGGTCGCACGGTGCCGGATGTCGATCGAGTCGACGGATACATAAGCAGTCTTGGTGTCGGACATGTGCTAACAGGGCGAGACCTTGAAGCAGTCCGCCTGCTGCCTGCGGACGGATATCGCGGTTCCGAGGACGCTGAGCTCCATCGGGTCGCCGCCGATTGCGGAATTCTGATGCTGGACTTCGACGCCCTCGATCAATCCGAGGACCATCAGCCGGATCACGCCGGGCTTGCTGGCATCGACGGACTCGATGCGGGCCGACTGTCCGGGATGAAGGTCTTTTAATGTCATAGCGCTTTCTAATTGAGAATCATTTTCATTTACAAGTGATTTTACGGCAATCGGGCGCGCGAGTACATAGACCCAGGTCAAGCAACAGAAACAAAATGGCGGCCGCAGCGGTTCAGCGGGACCTGTAAACGGTATCTCCGTTTTTGAACACCGTCACGCAGGCATCCGGTACGAAGTGGTACAGCCAGTGGTTCAGGTCCGGCGCGTCGATCACGGCAAGGTCGGCCTGGTAGCCCGGAAGCAGCGATCCGATCGTTTGATGGCGGCCAATAGCCCTTGCAGCCACGGTAGTGGCGCCGTTGAGCGCTTCCTGGGGTGTCATGCCCTGGTTCAGGCAGGCCAGTGTCAGCGCAAAGGGCAGGTGATAGCTCGGGGCGGACCCGGGATTGAAATCGGTGGCGACCGCGACGGGCACACCGGCTTTCAGAAAGCGTCGGGCGGGCAGGTAACGCTCGCCCAGGTAAAGTGAAGCCAGCGGCAGGCTGACGGCCACCGTTCCGGCGCTCGCCAGGGCTTGAATACCGTCGTCATCGGCATATTCCAGGTGCTCCGCCGAGATCGCGCCGAAATTCGCCGCCAGTGCAGCGCCGCCGCCGTTGGAAAGCTGGTCGGCATGCAGCTTGATTCTGAGGCCGAGTTTTTGCGCTGACGAGAAAATGCGCGACGCTTCGTCGACGGTGTAGGCTCCTTCCTCGACAAAGGCGTCGCAGAACTCCGCCAGACCTTCGCTGGCCACCCGGGGCAGAAGCGTTGCGCAGAGCAGGTCCACGTAAGCGGACCGGTTTTCGCGGTATTCCGGCGCTACGATGTGCGCGCCGAGAAAGGTTGAAACGAGGTCGATCGCGTGGCTCCGGTCCAAT
>JASFSI010000197.1:0-4337 GCA_050114495.1 Lysobacterales bacterium
GACCATCTCCGTATACAGCACGGCGTCCGGCGCCAGCAGGCGATGGAAGTAGCGGCAGTGCCGGTCGGTCCAGTCCAGCATCGGCGCAACGCAGAGTTTTCTGTCGGTCACCGTCATGCGCCTATTTTATGGCCTGTGAAAGGATCGGGCACAGGATATTGCGGGCGGAACGGCGCCTGCATCGATCAAATCCGGCCTGTCGCCGCACAGCCTCTTCCCGACGCGGCATTTTGCCTGCTATGCTGATTAAAATGGCCGTGGCCACATAAAAACGGTTTACGACCGGAATCAACAAAACCAGGGAGAGGGAGTCTTCAACCATGCTGGCCAGGGTTAGCTGCCTGTTGGCACTTGTTTTCGTCCCGGCTGCCGCCGGGGCTGCACCACCGGAATCCATCGCCGCGCTCGGCCGGCTCGAGCCCGAGCACGGCATCATCCGTGTCGCTTCGCCTTCCACGCCCCAGGCGGCCTACGGGGCCGTGCTGTCCGCGTTGCGCGTCGAAGAAGGAGACGACGTCGAACAGGGGCAGTTGCTGGCCGTCGCCGATACGGCCGCGGTCATGGAGGCCATCGTCGCCGAGGCGCGCAGCGAAGTCGAAATGGCGCAGCGAGAAGTCGAATACGCAAGCAGCCGGGCCACCGCGGCCTGCACCCGGGCCGATGTCGCCGAGCGCGAAGCGGTTCGCCGGGCGCAGCTCCAGGAGCAGGGGCTGGCGGGAGAGGAGGAAGCCGACCGCGCCCGCGGCGAGGCCGATGCACTCAGGGCCTCGTGCAACTCGGCCGGCACGGCGATAAGGCTGGCCGAGACCCGGATTCAGGTCACCAAGGCCCACCTGGCGCGCGTCGAGGCTGAACTGCAGCGCGCCTACATCCGCGCCCCGATCGCGGGCCGCGTACTGGAAATCCTGGTGCGGCCGGGCGAGCTGATGGGCGAGGCGGGCGTGCTGGAACTGGCCCGGGTCGAGCACATGCACGCGATCGCGGAGGTTTACGAGAGCGACATACGCTACGTGTCGGTCGGGCAGGCGGCCACCGTGCAAAGCCCGGCCTTCGAGTCCGAGCTCAGCGGGCAGGTGAAGCAGATCCGGCAGAAAGTGCAGAAGCAGGACGAGATCGGCACCGACCCGGCGGCGCGCAAGGACGCCCGCATCATCGAGGTCGTGATCGAACTCGATGACTCGCGCCCGGCCGCCCACCTGACCAACCTGCAGGTCGACGTGCTAATCCATCTATGAGGGCTCCGCTCGGCTGGCTGCAACTCAAGCACAAGCCGCTGCGGCTGCTGGTCGCGCTTGCCGGCATTGCGTTCGCGGTACTGCTGATCATGATGCAGCTGGGCTTCCGTTCCGCGCTGTTCGAGAGCGCCGTGCGCTTCCATGAACGCTTCGATTACGACATCGCCCTGTTCAGCCCGGACAGCGTGTTCATCGTGCGTCCGCAGACCTTTTCGATCCGTCGGCTGTACCAGGCGATGGGCTACGAGGCCGTCGAGGATGCCACGCCGGTCTACATCTTCCCCTCGGTCTGGAAGAACCCCTGGAACAACCAGCGGCGCAGCATCAACACCATTGGCTTCCATCCCGACGACGCACTGCTGGACCTGCCCGGCTTTGACGAGATTCGCACGCGCCTGCGCCAGCAGGACGTGGTGCTTTTCGACCGCGCGTCGCGCCCGGAATTCGGCGACGTGGCCGGCGCGATCCAGGCCGGGGAACGCGTGGTCACCGAGATCAACGACCGCGAGATGGAAGTCACCGGCCTGTTCGAGATGGGCACCTCGTTCGGCATCGACGGCACGGTGATCACGAGCGACGACAACTGGCTGCGGCTGTTCCCGACCAAGCCGCGCAGCGAAATCCACCTGGGTCTGATCCGGCTGCGCGAGGGCGAGGACGTCGCGGCGGTACGCGATGCGATGGAGGCCTACCTGCCTGAAGACGTGCTGGTGATGACCAAGCAGCAGTTCGTGCAGCGCGAAAAGAACTACTGGAACGGCGCCACCCCGATCGGTTACATCTTCGCTTTCGGGGCCATCATGGGCTTCGTGGTCGGCGCCATCATCGTCTACCAGATCCTGTTCGCCGACGTTTCCGAGCACCTCAACGAGTACGCCACGCTGCGGGCCATCGGTTACAAGAACCGTTTCGTCTCGGGCATCGTGCTGCAGCAGGCCGCGATTCTCGCGGTGCTCGGCTACATACCCGGTGTTGCGGCGGCCTGGTGGCTTTACGGCAAGGCGGCCGGCGCCACCAACCTGCCCCTGTACATCACCCAGGATCGTGCGATCACCGTGTTCACGCTGACCCTGGCGATGTGCGCGATCTCCGCCCTGCTGGCCGTGCGCAAGGTGCGCCGGCTGGACCCCGCGGAGGTGTTCTGATGAGCACGCCGCCGATCGTCGTCGCGGGCCTGAACCACGCCTACGGCAAGGGCGAACTGCGCAAGCAGATCCTGTTCGACGTCGAAGTGGAGATTCGCAGCGGGGAAATCGTGATCGTGACCGGCCCCTCGGGCTCGGGCAAAACCACCCTGCTGACCCTGGTCGGCGCCTTGCGTTCCGCGCAGGAAGGCAGCGTGCGCGTGCTGGGAAACGAGCTGCGCAATGCCAAAGCCGCCACGCTGGAAAAAGTACGCCGCCGCATCGGCTTCATCTTTCAGCAGCACAACCTGCTCGGCGCGCTGAGCGCGCAGCAGAACGTGGAGCTGGGTGTGCGTTCCAGCGGCCGCTACCCGCGGCGGGAGCACGCGCGCCGCGCCCGCGAGATGCTCAACGCGGTCGGCATGGGCGAGCGCCTGCATCACCGCCCGGACCAGCTGTCCGGCGGCCAGCGGCAACGCGTCGCCATTGCCCGGGCGCTGGCGGCGGAACCGGCCATCATCATGGCCGACGAGCCGACGGCTTCGCTGGACCGCAAGTCGGGGCGCGAAGTGGTCGAGCGGATGAAATTTCTCGCCAGGGAGCAGGACACGACCATCCTGCTGGTGACCCACGACAACCGCATCCTGGACATCGCCGACCGCATCGTCCACCTGGAGGACGGCCGCCTGACCAGCTTCACCGACGCGGTCATTGCGAACAACCGGCACATGATGGAAATGCTGGCCGAGAACCGGCAGAAACAGCCGCTGGACGACATCGTCGACAAGCTGGATGAAAACGAGTTTCGCCAGTTGCTGCAGGACATCACCGACGAATCCGAACGGTTTCTCGAAGCCACCGCACTGGGCAACAACCTGGCCTTTCGCAGCATGCTCGAACGCGGCCTGTTTGCATTCACGCGCAAGCTGGCGCAATTGCTCGACGCCGACCGCGCTTCGCTGTTCCTGCGGGAGGATGACGAACTCGTGCTCAAGGTGGCTGAACACATTCGGGAGATGGGCGAGATCCGCATCCCGGTCGGCAGCGGTATCGCAGGCGCCGTGGCGCAAAGCGGCGAAGCCATTCGAATAGACGACGCTTACGCGGACCCGCGTTTCAACCGGGACGTCGACAAGCGGACCGGCTACACCACCCGCTCCATACTGAGCCTGCCGATGAAGAACATGGACGGCGAGGTGTTTGCCGTGGCGCAGCTGCTCAACCGTCGTGACGGCCAGCCGTTCGACGAACACGACGAACAGCGGTTCAGCGAGTTCGTGCAGTCGCTCGGGGTTATTTTCGAGACACAGCTCGACATCAGCAGGCGCAGCGCACGGTGACCGTCGCAGCCCACAACAGGGCGCGCGAAGGCGGCGTCCGGCAAACGCTGGAACAGTACTTCGACATCCCGGTCGGGCCGGACCATCCCCTGCTGGAGCGGATCGGCATGCTGCAGCTGGCCGGAGGCGAGTGGCTGATGCACCAGGGAGAGCCCGGCGATGCACTGTACCTGCTGGTGCGCGGCCGCCTGCAGGCCTGGGCCGCGGCGCCGGACGGCCGCGAGCGCGGCACCTTCCTGAATGAAATCACCGCCGGTGACAGCATCGGGGAACTGAGTCTGCTGACCGGTGCGCCGCGCGCGGTCGGTGTCCAGGCGATACGCGACAGCCTGCTGATTTCGATCGACCGGGAAAACTTCGAGGCATTGTCCGGTGATTTCCCGGCACTGGTGATGAAACTGGCGACCAATGTCGCCGCCCTGGTCCAGCACCAGCATGCCCGCAAGCAGTCCAGCACGCGCAACCTGCAGGCCGTGTGCATCCTGAACCTCGACCCGGGCGCCAGCCACTTCGGACTGTGCCAGCGCCTGGATACCGAGCTCGCACGGCGAGGCCCAACCCTCCTGCTGTCACCCGACCGGCTCATCGAAAGGGGAGCACCGGGCATTCAGCACGGATTTGGCGGTGAGATTTCCGCG
>JASFSI010000198.1:0-4316 GCA_050114495.1 Lysobacterales bacterium
GGCTGGATCGAGGTCCGCGCCAACGAACTGATCGCGGACCCCTCCGGCATCCGGCGCATGCCCTGGGCGCGCGCCGTGAACGCCGACAACGTGCACCGCCACGACTTCGTCACACCCTACGTCGATGGACTCGGGAGTGTGCTCGACATGGACGTAATCCGGGATTCCGGCGTGCACATCGGCGCCGACCCGATGGGTGGTTCCGGCGTGCACTACTGGGAACCCATTCGTGAGCGTTACGGGCTGAACCTCGATGTCGTCAGCGAGACCGTCGATGCCACGTTTCGCTTCATGCGCGTGGACAAGGACGGCAAGATCCGCATGGACTGCTCGTCGCCGCCGGCGATGGCCGGCCTGATCGATCTCAAGGACCGCTACGACATCGCTTTCGGCAACGACACCGATTTCGACCGCCACGGCATCGTCACGCCCGGCGCGGGCCTGATGAACCCCAACCACTACCTGTCGGTGGCCATCGACTACCTGTTTCGCGAACGCAGCGGCTGGCCCGAAGGCACGGCGATCGGCAAGACGCTGGTCAGCAGCAGCATGATCGACCGTATCGCGGCGGATGCGGGCCTGACGGTCTGCGAGGTCCCGGTCGGTTTCAAGTGGTTCGTCAGCGGCCTGCTCAGCGGCGAATTCGGTTTTGGCGGCGAGGAAAGCGCCGGCGCTTCCTTTCTGCGCAAGGACGGCAGCGCCTGGAGCACCGACAAGGACGGCATCATCATGGACCTGCTGGCCGCCGAGATCACCGCGAAAACCGGGCGCGACCCGGCCGAGCATTACGCCGAACTTGAACAGCGGTTCGGTTCACCGGTCTATGAACGCCTCGACGCGCCCGCCAGCCCCGCGCAGAAAGCCGTGTTGAAACAGCTTTCACCGGAACAGGTCGCGGCGGCCGAGTTGGCGGGCGAGCCCATACGGGCGAAACTGACCGAGGCGCCCGGCAACGGCGCAGCCATCGGCGGCCTGAAAGTCGTCACCGAGAATGGCTGGTTCGCGGCGCGCCCGTCCGGCACCGAGGATATCTACAAGATTTACGCCGAGAGCTTCCTGGGCCGGGATCACCTCGGCCGGATCCAGGAAGAGGCAAAAGAAATCGTCTCGGCTGCACTGCAAGGAGCTAGCTCATGAAATGGAAAGGCCGCAGATCGAGCCGTAACGTCAGCGACCGCCGCGGCCAGGTCAGCACCCGCTCGGCGGGCGGCGCCGGCATGCTGCTCGGGTTGGTGGGCCGCACTTTCGGCCTGAAGGGCATCATCGTCATGATGGTCGTGGTCGGCGTGCTGTGGATGTCCGGGCTGGTCGACCCCTCGGCTTTTCTCGGCGGCAGCGTGCAGACAACCCAGCAGGACTACCAGCCCACGCCCGAAGAACAGGAGCGTTTCGAATTCGTTTCGGTCGTGCTGGCCGACACCGAGGACATCTGGAGCCGCGAATTCAGCGCGCGCGGCTTGCAGTACCGCGAACCCCAGCTGGTCATCTACACCCGGGCTACGCAAACCGGCTGCGGGCTGGGCCAGGCGCAGATGGGCCCGTTCTACTGCCCGGCGGACGAAACCGTGTACGTCGACCTTTCCTTCTACGACGAGCTGGAACGCACATTCCAGGCGCCGGGTGACTTCGCCCAGGCCTACGTGATCGCCCACGAGGTCGGCCACCACGTGCAGAACCTGCTGGGCACGTCCGAAAAAGTAAACCGCATGCGCGGCCAACCGGACTTCAACCAGTGGTCGGTGCGCCTGGAACTGCAGGCCGATTTTTACGCCGGCGTGTGGGCCCGCCAGAACCGCCAGTACCTGGACCGGGGCGACATCGAGGAAGCGATGACCGCCGCCAACGCCATCGGCGACGACGCCATCCAGGGGCGCATGCAGGGCAAAGTCGTGCCGCACACCTTCACCCACGGCACCTCCGAACAGCGCATGCGCTGGTTCAACAAAGGGCTGAAAACCGGGCGCATGGAGGACGGCAATACCTTCGAGATGGCCTACAAGCAACTGTAATACGGCCGGCTCTACTCGGAACTGGTAAAGGGCCAGAAGGTGGGGCTTTCGCGGAGCGCCCGGTCGAAATCGGCGCCGCTCAGATGCGGGTGAGTGCCCTCGTGACGCGCCGAGTCGCCCAGGTAGCGGACCAGGGATTTCAGGCTCTGTTCCGCATTTAGGGTCCGGCCGGGATTCTCGTCGACCTTGCTGTTGCGCATGCGCTGTGCTCCCCGGGAAATCAACCCATCGAGTTGCTGCAGGCCATAGGGTGACAGCTGGAGACGCTGAAACTCCAGTTCGCGCATCAGTATGACGGCCAGTTTTCTCTGCAGTATCGACACGGCGTCATGATAGCGCGGATTCGCGGCAGCCGTTCACCGCTTCTCCTTCAGGAAACTTCGAATGCGAACTTTGAAGTTCCGGATGGGCGGCCATCCGCTTCAAAACATCGTTCCTCGAACGCTACTTTTCCACTGCGGCCAATCAGCAGCACGGTCGTCGAACGCGTGCCGTAAACCGGCGAGCGGATGAAACAGCGGCGCGCCAGGCCTTCCGGGGACAGCGTCTCGTCCACACCGGCCGGCCCGCTGCCCGCGATGGGCGAATCGTCCGCCATCAGGCTGAAAAGCCGCTCCGTGTCGATCGCTTTTCCGCGCAGGCAGGACGCCAGGGACTCGCGACCCGCGCGCACTTTCGGCCAGTCCGTGTCGAGCAGGTGGTTGCTCAGCCCGTGCACCCCCGCTTCGACCAACGCAGGCTCGCCGTCCCGGTTCGACAGGTAGGCCAGTTCGCCCCGGCAGCCCAGCAGCAGATTGAATCCCCGATACCGGTCGCTTTTCACATGCAGGGCACGGGCCGCCCCGAGCGGCGCATCGCGACCTTCCAGAAATCTTCGCACCAGTTCCCCGCGCGAGCGCTCTTCCGGCGGACCGGGCTGCCCGGGTTCGCGGTAGTTCGTCACCGCCGCGAAACGCCCACCGCGGGTCGCGCCCATCCAGGTGCCGCCGGCCTGGAGGTCACGTCCTGCCAGCAGGTTTTCGTTTTCAGGCCAGAACGCTGCAGGAGCCGTCGGGCGCTGGTGGAATTCATCCCGGTTGGCGACCAGCACCAGTTCGTATTCCGGGTGGGCTTTCCATGCAAAAAGAACCAGGCACACCGCTTTTATTTCCTTCTTTGGCCGCACCGTTACTTTAACATTCGCCGAACCTATAATTGGTTCTTCAAAACACCGTCCCCGGAACCGATACGATGACTTTTCGCTCGACCCTGTGCCTTGCCCTGACCGCGTTGCTGGCTTTTGCTACCGGCAGCATTCCCGTGTACGCCGATACCGGCACCGAGGCCCTGGAAGGCCTGGAGTGGCGCCATATCGGGCCCTGGCGTGGTGGTCGCGTGACCGCGGTCACCGGGGTGCCGGGCAAACCGAACCTCTACTACATGGGTGCGACCGGCGGCGGCGTGTGGAAAACGGAAAACGCAGGCCGGACCTGGGAAAACCTGTCGGACGATTATTTCAAAGTGGGCACCATCGGGGCGGTGGCCGTCGCCGAATCCGATCACAACGTGGTGTACGTCGGCACCGGGGAGTCCCCGATTCGCGGCGTGACCACTTCCCATGGCGACGGCATGTGGAAGTCCACGGACGGCGGCAAAAGCTGGAAACACACCGGCCTGGAAAACAGCGGCCAGATCTCGAAGATCCAGGTCGATCCGGGCAACGCGGATACCGTTTACGTCGCGGTCCAGGGCCAGATCTGGGGTCCCAACGAGGAACGCGGGGTGTTTCGCAGCCGCGACGGCGGCGAGACCTGGAAACACGTGCTGAAAGTCGGCCCGCAAACCGGCGCCTCCGACCTGCGCATGGATCCGTCCAACCCGCGCATCCTGTACGCCGCGATGTGGAACCACGGCCGCAAGCCGTGGTTCATTCACTCCGGCGGCACCGACGGCGGTATTTTCAAGAGCATCGACGGTGGCGACAACTGGGAAAAACTGGGCGGCGGCCTGCCGGAAATGGTCGGCAAGATCGCGGTCGACGTGTCCGCGAGCAACCCGCAGCGGGTCTACGCCCTGATCGAAGCCGAACCCGAAAAGGGCGGCCTGTGGCGCAGCGAAAACGGCGGCAAGACCTGGTCGCTGATCAACGGTCACCGCGTGCTGCACACGCGGGCCTGGTACTACATCCACCTGGCAGCCGATCCGCTGGACGAAAACACGGTCTACGTGCTGAACGTGCCGTTTCTCAAGTCCATCGACGGCGGCAAGACCTGGTCGGTGATCCGCACGCCGCACGGCGACCACCACGACCACTGGATCAACCCCGAC
>JASFSI010000199.1:0-4314 GCA_050114495.1 Lysobacterales bacterium
AAAGCGTTCGACAGGGTCCTCGCGGCGATAGGCGTTCATGTCACCCAGCACCAGGACCCGGTCCGTGTTGGCTGCGCGGGAGAGGGTTTGCAACCACGGAAGCAGCGTTGCCACCGACTCGACGCGTGCGGGGTTCCAGCAGCCCTGGCCGTGGTCGGCGTTCGCGCCGTCGCGGTCTTCCGGACAGCCGCCCTTTGATTTCAGGTGATTGACGGCGGCCAGGAATACCGCACCCGATTCGCGGACGCGGAAAGCCTGGGCCAGCGGTTCGCGGCTCAGGTTTGCGAACGGCCCTTTGCCAAGGGTTTGCGCGGCGCCGATCGGCTGGAGTACAGAGGTCCGGTAGAACAGGCCCACCGTGATGACGTCGTCCCCGATCCGGTTTTCCGGGGTGCGGATCACGGCATATTCCGGGCCCAGCAGGTCGAGCAGCGATTGCGCCGCGCTGTGACGGTCGAAGCCGTCGTTTTCCAGTTCCTGCACCGCCAGCAGGTCGGGCTGCAATGCGTTGAGTGCGGCGCGGATACGTGCAGATTGCGCCTTGAATTCAGCAGCCGTCTTCGCACCGCGTTCCGTCGGGAAGCCGGCGCCGCGCCCGTTACCGTTGAAAAAATTAAGCAGGTTGGCGCTGACCACCCGGAAATGCCCGGAATCCGGCGGATCGATTCGCTTCGGCATGGCGGCCGGCGAGGTTCGGACTGACTCGGTCAGCAACTGCTGTCGTTCGCGGCGGTGTCCGAAGATGCCGGTCAACTGATCGACCTGGCTGCCGGCCGCGAGTTTTTCAGCCGACCAGGATGTGGAATGCGCGGTCAGGGCGCGTTCCCGGTTGTTCCTGTCGGCCCGTCTTGCTTCGGCGCCCGGGGCATGGTCCTCGGTGGGTATGCGCAGGGTTTCGCCTGCACTGAGCGTCAGTTCGCCGTGGCGGGCGGAATAGTTGTCCGTCACATAAAGCGTCTGCGCGACGCTGATGCGCATGCCTTCGAGCGCTTCACGCTGAGGATTGCTCAGGGGCAGTTTCGTCCTGGTGAGGGGCAGGGGCAGGCCTGTATCGCACACCGCGAAGCGGTCGATTTCCGATATTCCGGTCAGCGTATCCCGCTGTGAGCCCAGTTCCCGAACGCGGCCGCCGACCACAACGCGGTGGCCGGATTCCGCTTTTGCGGCATCGCCATGCCACTGGACAAAAACTGCTTTCGACGCGGCAGGAGGCGAATCGTGTTCGATCTGCTCGATGTAGTAACCGTTGCCGGGTTCAATTCGCGTGACGATACCGCCTGTGAGTTGGTAGCGGTTTTCCAGCGGAGACCGGTAGCCATCGCCCTGTATGGACGGAATGGGGGTGCGTTCTGAAACGCAGAGCTCCGCGCCTCCGGAGACGCTCGTTTTCTCACCGCAGCCGGATAGCAGCAGCGCGCCCAGCAAAAGGCCCGGCGTGAAAGCCAGGCCCGTGATGCGCTCGAGTTTTCCGGTCAAACCGGCTGACTCCTTACGGCAGCATGAATTCGACAGCTGCACGGATCTGTTCGTCGGTCAGCGAAGGATTTCCTCCGCGCGGGGGCATGGCGTTGAGGCCATTGATGGCGTTCTGTACCAGCATGTCGAGTCCTTTTTCATCGAGCCGGGCGGCCATTTGCTCGGATCCTTTGATCGGGGCGCCTGCAACGCCGGCCTCGTGACAGGTCTTGCACAGACCGTCGTAGACCGACGGGCCGTCCACGACGACTTCTGCAGGCGCCGGTGCAGCGGCGACTGCAGCGGCCTGGGCCTGCGCCAGCGCCTCGGCGCCGGCTTCACCCGAGCGCACCGTGCCCACGGGTTTGATCCGTTCGGCTGCAAGGGCAGCCTCGCCCGCGCCCCCGGTTTCCGGATGCATGCTCTGCGCAAAGAAGTAAAGCGCCGCGGACAGAATTATGAGCGCGAATATCACGCCACCGACCTTGCGCCCGAAAGCGCCACCACCATTCTGGTTCATTGGATTTCCTGACAGTCAGAATTTGAATTCGAATTGAAGAATTATAGCCCCTGCTTACGCCCATCGAAAGCACCGCCGCGTTTACGGCTGACGGCAAAACCGCTAAACTACGCGCCCCGGGAAGTTACGAGCGCCTGTAGCTCAGCTGGATAGAGTACTGCCCTCCGAAGGCAGGGGTCACAGGTTCGAATCCTGTCAGGCGCGCCAAATTTGATTTCGGGGCCGGATACCGAACCCGGTTCGGTATCCGGCCCCGAATTTGCCTATTCCGGTTATCTACCAATCCACCGCACCCCGGTTCAACGGCATCGTCATGCAACGACAGCCGCCGCCGCCGCGCGAAAGTTCGGATCCTTCCATTGTCACCAGCGTGGGTCGCCCGGGCTCGAGTGTCTGCTCTTCCCGGATGACCGCCTCGGCCGTCACGATTTCAAAGCCGTTTTTTCCCAGTTCTTCCGCCGTGGCCTGGTTGTGTTCGAAACCGACGATATGGCCCGGCGCCATGGCGAAGAAGTTGGCACCCGACGACCACTGCTCCCTTTCCTGGCGCAGCTCGTCGCTGCCGCCGCAGGCGATGGGTTTCAGGTCCAGGCCCTGGGTCCGCAGCGCTTCCAGCACGCCCGGGTACTCGACGATCCGCTTGACCTGCTGTTGCTCGAAGTGCACGTGGAACGCTCGGCACTTGTGCATGCCGGTGATCAGGGGTGAAAAGACTGCGCAGACATCGCGGTCGAGCATCGTGAAAATCATGTCCAGGTGAATGGTGGCCCGTGATTTCGGGATCTCCACCACGATGAAGTTCTGCACGCCACCTTTTTCCGCGATCGCGCCCATCAGCGTATCGATGCCGCGTGCAGTGGTACGCTCGCTGTAACCGATCATGATGAGGTCGTCGCGCAGCACCAGCAGGTCGCCGCCCTCGATGGTGATCTTCTGACTGGTGTTGGACGTGCCGTCGAAGTAGAAGCCATCGGAGCGGATCGCGGTGTGGTACTTGAAAATGGCCTTCAGCAGCAGGGCCTCGGCAAATCGGGCCTTGAACGCCATCGAACCGATGATGGCTCTGTCGTTGACCGCCATCACCGCGTCACGCGTGAAAAAAGCATTGGGCAGCGGTGGAATCGCGTGACGCAGCGGGCTGAGGAACTTTTCCAGGCTGTCCTTGCGCATCGGCGTGCCCTGGAACAGTTGGGCAGCGAGTTCAGTTTCGTCCAGTTCCTTGAGTTCCGGCGCAAGTTCTTTGCATTCGTACAGCCGCACGAGTTCGTCGACCAGCAACCCCTTGATGCGCCGGTCCGTCAGCGTTTCGCGCAGCAGGTCCTCGAATTCGTAGACCTCTGCGACCTGCTTCAGCACGCCGGTCAGCTGGTCGTGTTCCCGTTCGGCCAGCTGCAGGTTCAGGATATCGTCGTACAGGACTTCCGCCGCGCTGGCGGGTGTCATGTTCTCGATTTCCCGACCCGGGCGGTGAATCATCACTGCGTTGAGCTGGCCGATCTCGGAGTCGAGCTTGATCTGGGTTTCCTGCATGTGGTTTCCCTTTTCCTGGTCGCGACCTCGGGGTGTCGCCGAACCGATTATCCCACCGGGCGCCGGCAGCGTCGAACGCACCGACGGGCCAGCGTCTTTCGTTCAGGGTGCGGAACCCCCCTCGTCCTGAAAAATTTCCTCGATTCGCAGGGCGAACACGCGGGAGATCTTGAAGGCCAGCGTCAGGCTGGGGTCGAACTTGCCCTTCTCTATGGCGTTGACCGTTTGACGCGAAACGTCCAGTTCCTCGGCCAGGCGGGCCTGGGTCCAGTCGCGCTCGGCGCGCAGCACCTTGAGCCGGTTTTTCACGCATACCTCCGCTGGCCTGCGAGCACGCCCGCCAGATAGGTCAGGGCGACGATCACGACCAGGTGCGAAATTTCGGCGTCGAAGGAAATCACGTTGGTGATGTCCAGGCTCGAATAGGCCAGGCCGACGACGACCGCAACGCCCAGGGCCAAGCCCATGGCCTCGAGGTGGATCTTCTGTTGCAGCTCATCCAGCCCCCTCAGGTGGCGGATGTTGGCGACGATCATCCCAAAACCTGCGACGAGGTTGAGCACGATAGCTGACAGTGTCCCGGCCATGGCGTAATCCCAGATGAAGCGCGGGCCGAAAACGGCGAGGGCCATCGTGATGAGCCAGGCCGCAGTCCATTTCGCGAGCGTTATGGTATTGCGCCGGGTGAGCGCGGCGCGGGTCGTGTGGTTTGCTTCTGCTGATGGCATATGTCTATTTTCCTTGTCAAAATGTAAAAGTACCTTTACTTATCAGTATGACGTTCGCGCGCTCAATGTCAAGTAGACTTT
>JASFSI010000200.1:0-4306 GCA_050114495.1 Lysobacterales bacterium
CCAGCCGAGTTCGCGCAGCGCGGCGCCCATGATTTCTTCTGACTTGCCGCCGGCGTAGATCTCGGCGTTGTCAAAGAAATTGACGCCCGCTTCGCGCGCCGCCGCCAGCATGTCGACGGCCAGGCCGGTATCGGCCTGGTTGTGAAAGGTCACCCAGGAGCCGAATGACAGCTCGCTGACCCGAATACCGCTGCGGCCAAGATGTCGATAGTTCATGGTTCAAGTTTACAACGCCGCAAAGCGGGGTTTCAGCTTTTTGGGCCTGTTTCTGCCTGTCACTTGAGAAACCGCGACCGCGTGGCTTGCTTCACACGGGGAGGGACGGCAATTTCACCGGCCCCGCCCGGTGAGTGCACAGGGGTCAGGCGATCTTGAGGTGACGTCCGCCGTCGAGGGGCAGGATACGCCCGGTGATGTACTCGCTCTCCATCAGGTAGTCGACCGCACGCTGAAACTCCTCCATGCCGCCCTCGCGCCGCATCAGGCTCTTGCTGCGTGCTTTTTCACGGTAAGCCTCGTCGTCGCCCTCGTTGAAGGCGACCAGCGCCGGGGCGATGCTGTTGACCTTCACCTTCGGGGCGAGGCGGGCCGAGAACGAGAAGGTCAGGTTGTCCTGCGCCGCCTTGCTGGCGGCGTAGGCGATGTGCTTGCTGCTGCCGCGGCTGCTGACGTAGTCGCCGATGTGGATGATGTCGGCGTGGTTGGCGCTGCTGTTGAGCAGCAGCTCTTCCAGGCGCAGGTTGATCAGGTAGGGCGCGGTGACGTGCACCTGCATCATGCGCCGCATTACATCTTCCGGGGGCAGTTCGCCTTCTTCGGATATCCAGTCGGACGCGTTGTGTATCACGGCGCGAAGCCCGGCGTGGCGGTCCTTGATTTCGCGGCAAAGCAGGTCGACCTGGGGTTCGTCGTAAAAATCACAGTGGTGCAGTTCGGCGCCCCTGCCCGAGAGCTCGTCCAGGGCAGGGCGCTCGCTGCGGTAGGTTCCGATCACCGGCACGCCGCGCTCCAGGAAGGTATTGGCCAGGTGCAGACCTACCCGCCTGGCAACGCCGCTGATCAGGACCGCATCACCGCTCACTGGCCGAGGAATTCCGCACGGGTGTGAATGTTTTCGCGGAAGCAGCCGCCCAGTGCCGTCGTACTGGTCTGCGAATTGGTGTCCATTACGCCGCGGGATTTCACGCAGTAGTGCGTCGCTTCGATGCTGACGGCGACGTCTTCAGTGCCCAGCAGGGCCTGCAGGGCGACCAGTATCTGACGCGTCAGGCGTTCCTGCACCTGCGGGCGCTGGCCAAAGAAGCGCACGATGCGGTTGATCTTGGACAGCCCGATGATGCGATCCCTGGGGATGTAAGCCACTTTTGCCGTGCCGTCGATCGTCACGAAGTGATGCTCGCAGGTACTGGTCAGGTCGATGTCGCTGATCTTGACCATTTCGTCCGCACCCATCTTGTTGTCGATCAGGGACAGCTTGGGGAAGTGACTGTAATCGAGGCCCGAAAAGATTTCGTGCACGTACATCTTGGCGATGCGGTGCGGCGTCTCGGCCAGGCTGTCGTCCGCCAGGTCCAGGCCGAGGGTCTCGACCACCTGGGCCATCAGGTTGCGAATGCGGTCGTACTTCTGGTCCGCGGTCAGGCCATTGTCGATCATCGGCGTTTCCAGGCCGTGTTCGATCAGTGTGTCCCGGACCAGGATCGCTTCGGGGCTGAGTGCCTCGTCCAGCGTTACCGGGCGGCCGGTCAGGTAAAGGGGGTTTGCGCTCATGAGGCTTTCTCCAGTAAGTGTAAGTGCCCGGCTGCCCCGGACTCGTATTCGAGGGTAAGCGAGACGGAATCGGCAAATCTCAATGCATGGGGTTTATCGACAGTGACCGAGGCCTGTGCGACAGACGGATGTTCGCTGCAGGCGCCGAGAATGTCCGCGACCAGCTTTTCCAGCAACAGGAATCGCCCGTCTTCCACCAGCGCGATGACCCGCTTGGTCACCGTCTTGTAGTTGAGCGCATCCTCGACGCGGTCTTCCAGCACGGCCTCGTCCAGGCGGTAGCGGATCGCAATGTTGATCACCACGTCCTGCTTTTTTTCCATCTCCTCGGGGTTGAAGCCGATAAAGGTGCGCAGGCGCAGGTTGGTGATTCGTATGGTGGCCAGCGGCGGCTGTTCGTTGCCGCTGCTGCGGGGTTTGCTGTTCACTGTGTGGTCTCCAAGTTTATTTGTTCATTTGAACCTGAAATAATTGTACAATACATGTACAACCATAAGCAAATGTTTCTTCGTCAGCAAAACAGTGAAGAAAATGTAGAATTATTGGCTGCAAGCCCATACAGGTTTGAAAAGGTCTTCAGCCGCAGATTAAAGGAATGCATCGTGAGCAGTGATCATCAGCCCCTGAACATGGACCGCGCGCAGCGGGTGCTTGTGCACACCTCTGAAATGGAGTGGGAAAAATCCCCGGCGCCGGGTGTATGGCGAAAAAAGCTGGAACGGGCGGCTGCGGAGTCCGGGCAGGTTACCAGCGTCGTGCGTTACGAGGCCGGCTCGACGTTCGAACAGCACGTGCATCCGCTGGGTGAGGAAATTTTTGTTCTCGACGGTGTTTTCGCCGACGAAAATGGCGAATACCCGGCGGGCAGTTACCTCAGAAATCCGCCCGGATCCCGTCACGCGCCGCGCAGTCCGGATGGCTGCGAACTGTTCGTCAAGCTGGACCAGTTCGATCCGGGTGACCGGGAAACCGTGTGCGTGCAAACCCGGGCCGGTGAATGGCAGCCGGGACTGGTGCCGGGACTGCGCGTGATGCCGCTGCATTCCTTTGGCGTGGAGCATACATCGCTGGTGCGCTGGGAGCCGGGCACGGTGTTCAAGACCCATACCCACCCGGGCGGCGAGGAAATTTTCGTGCTGGAGGGTGTGTTCGAAGACGAGGCCGGCGCCTATGGCCCGGGAAGCTGGCTGCGCAACCCGGCGTGGAGCCGGCACGCACCCTTCAGCCGCGAAGGGTGTACGATTCTCGTGAAAACGGGAGCATTGCGATGAGCACGAGGACGATTCCGGCAACCGCCAAAGTGCTGGGGTATGCCGGTGTGCTGCCCTTCGGGGCACTGGCGCTGCTGCATGTCTTTGGCGGTGCGTCGATCGAGGCCCATGCGGAGCGCGCGTTTCTGCTTTACGGCGGCATCATTCTTTCTTTTCTCGGCGGTATTCGATGGGGTGTCGCCACCGGCGAGGAACGATTCAGGGGCATTGGCCCTTTCTTTTCCGTACTGCCGAGCCTGTGGGCCTTCTTATTCCTGCTGTGGCCGGACACGCGCGTGGCGCCCTGGGGTTTGCTGGCCGGTTTTGTCGTCATGGGCCTGGCCGATCGTTTCAGGCCCGCAGCCGGAAGCGCCGACTGGATGATCGTTTTGCGGTCACGCCTGACCTCGGCCGTTATTGCCTGTTTCGGCGTTTTGATCGCTTCCCTGTACCTGGTGTGAGCCATGAGTCGCTCGTTGACACTGACCCCTGAATTGCAGGAGCGGTGCGTTCCGCTCTGCAGCGGCGAGCCGCGCGAGCAGGGCGAATTTGTCCTCTACTGGGCTCATCATGCCCTGCGGGCGCACGACAACCCGGCGCTCGATGCCGCCGCCGAAATGGCGCTGCAGATCGAGCGGCCCCTGCTGGTTTACCAGGGGCTCGGGGGGCGCCACCGCTATAACTCGGACCGGCATCACCGCTTCATCCTGGAAGCGGCGAGGGATTTCAAGGCTGAACTCGAAGCGGTTGGCCTGCGGCTTCATTTTCATCTGCCCGAAAATCCCGTCGAACCCGGCCCCCTGCAGGGCTTGCTGCAACGAAGCGCCGTTGTTGTCACAGAACTGTACCCGGTGCCGCCCTTTCGAGCGTGGTATGCGCAGCACGTCGCGCGTCACCCCGGCTTGCCCTGGCTGCAGGTAGACGCCAGCTGCATCCTGCCCATGACGCGGTCGGAAAAAGCCCCGACGCGCGCCTTCCAGTTTCGCCGCACGTACCAGGACGAGCTGTTTCAGCGTGTCGAACGGGGCTGGCCGCCGCGGGAAGAGTGGCCGTGCGCCTTCGATGGCGATCCCGGGTTCGAGCCCTTTGACCTGGCTTCTCCGCTGGACGACGCCATCGCGGCCTGCCGCATCGATCATTCCATCCCGGCCGTCGCCGACACGGTGGGCGGGTCGGCAGCCGGCTACCGGCGCTGGGCCCGCTACCTGGACCGAGGCCTGGACCGCTACCATGCGCTGCGCAACGACGCGGCGCTGCCGAACGGCGTCAGCCGCCTGTCGGCTTAC
>JASFSI010000201.1:0-4286 GCA_050114495.1 Lysobacterales bacterium
GCCGACCAGGCCGAGGATTTCACCGGGAAGCAAATCGAAACTGACCTGCCTGACCGCTTCGAATGGCTGCTTGCCGCGACCACCGTAGCTCAGCGATATTTCGCTGACGCTCAGCAGCGGCGTGGTGGGCTGCGGTTTCATGTGCTCAACTCGCGCGCGGCGGCAATCAGCGAACCGGTATACGGATTTTCGGGCTTTTCAAACAGCTCCTTCACGGGCTGGTCTTCCAGCAATTTTCCGCGCCGCATGATCAGCGCGCGGTCGCCGTATTGCGCGACGACGCCAAGATCATGCGTGATCAGGAGAATGGCCGTGCCGATCTCTCGTCCGAGACGCGTCATTTGCTCCAGGACCTGGGCCTGCGTGGTCACGTCCAGCGCCGTTGTGGGTTCGTCTGCAATCAGGACTTGCGGCCGGCAGGCCATCGCCATGGCGACGATCACGCGCTGCCGGAGGCCGCCGGAGAGTTGGTGCGGATAGCTGCGCATGATGCGCTCCGGGTCCTGGATTCCAACCCGTGTCAGCATCTGTGCAGCTGAATCCCATGCCTGGTTGCGGGATTGCCCGCGATGCCGGCGAAACTGCCGCGCCAGCTGTTGCCCGTTGCTGAAAACGGGATCCAGCGCGGTCATCGGTTCCTGGAATACCATCGAGATTTCCCGCCCTCGAATGCGGCGCATCCCGGCTTCATTCAGGGACATGAGTTCCTGTTCGCCGAGGCGAATCGAACCCGTACTCCTGTTGTTGGCATCGCGCGCAAGAAGTCCCATGATCGCTTCTGCCGTCTTGGTCTTGCCGCAGCCCGATTCACCGACCAGGGCTAGTACTTCACCCTCGTAAAGATCAAAACTGACGCGGTCCACCACTGCCTGATCGCCGATGAACACCGAGAGGTCACGGACGCTGAGCACGGGGTGCCTCACAGCGCTGCCTGCTTCGGGTCAAGGGCATCCTGCATGGCGTCTGCGAGCAGATTCAGGCCCAGCAGGAGCAGGAACAGCATGGCGGAAGCGGCGATGAAGTTGCCGAAATGGCCTGCGAGCACCTCTTGCGTGCTCTCGGCCAGCATCAGTCCCCAGCTGACCCCGTCCTGGACCCCGAGACCGAGAAAACTGAGGACGACCTCGGTCTTGATCGCAGCCACGAAAGCGATGGTGCCCTGGACGAGCAGGATGTGCGTCGTGTTCGGCAGCACGTGCCGGGCCAGGATCACCACGCCCGGCAGACCAATGGCGCGGGCGGAGCGGACGTAGTCGAGCGAGCGGATTTTCAGGACCTCGGCGCGGACCAGCCGGGCCGTCGTGGTCCAGAAAGTCGCGACCATTGCGAGGTGCATGGCCCAGGGCGCTCCGCGAAGCGCGAAGGCGACCGCGGCGACGAACAGGTAAAAGGGGATCGCGTCCAGGACACCCTTGAGCCAGGTGATCGTGCCGTCGATCCAGGTATCGCCGCGCCAGCCTGCCACGGCGCCCAGCACGGCGCCCAGTGCGGTCGAGAGCAGGGCCACCACCAGCCCGATTTCGAAAGCCGTCCGCACACTGTAAACGGCGCGTTCAAATATGTCCTGCCCCAGCACGTTCGTCCCGAACCAATGGGCCGGACCCGGCCCTTCCCAGCGGGGTCCGTCCGCCGCCGACCATTCCTGTCCGAGCCAGCCTGCCCAGACAGCGATGGCGACCAGGAAAAAAAGGGCAACGATGAACAGGCCGGCAAGCCCGCTGCGGTCCTGCCTGAGTCGGCTGAGTGTTCGCGCCATCACCATCATGTCACCCGGGGATCGACCAGGCGATAGAGCGTGTCGGTGACGGCCTGCAGCAGCACGAATGCCACCGCGGTGAGCCCCACGACCGCCTTCAGTACAGGCTGGTCACCGCTGGTTATCGCCTCGAAGGTGGCAAGCCCGATACCCGGAATCCCGAAGTAGCTCTCGATCAGCAGGCTGCCGGAAATGACGACCAGCGGAATGGAAAACATGAATCGGGTAATCACCGGAACGAGGCTGTTCCTGAGCACGTGTTTCCAGAGGATTTCCGTGGTCGAAGCGCCGAAAGCGCGCGCCGTGCGGATGTGATCCCGGCCGTATTCTTCGATGAATACGGCCCGGTAGAAGCGCGTGTTGTACCCCAGCGTGACCAGGATCAATGAGAGGCTGGGCACGGTGGCATAGTGAAGGTAACTGGCGAAGCTGTCCACGCGCCAACCGCGCACCGGAAACAGGTCGAGTCCGTAGGGAGTGCACAGCAGCGCCTGCAGGGCGATGATTATGACAAGGAAACTGAGGCTCATGCCGCTTACCGAAAAACCGGTGATGAGCCGGTCCGGCCAGCGGCCCCGGTGCTGTGCTGCCGCCAGCCCGAGCGCTATGCCCAGCAGATTACCGAGGATGAAGCCTGGAATCATCAGGGCGACAGAGACCGGCACGGTGCGGGCCAGCAGGCTGCGGACTGCTTCGCCGGAAGCATTCGACGTTCCCAGGTCGAGCGTGACGAGTTCACGCAGGTACTCGAAATAGCGGGCGAAAAACGGTTGGTCATAACCCAGTTGATGGCGAACGCTGGCGATCTCCTCCGCGGTGGCGTTCTTGCCGATCAGGTTGTAGGTCTGGTCGGGGCCGAACCAGACCATCAGCAGGAAACTCAGGAACGTCACGCCCAGTATGAGCAGCAGCCCGTGCAACAGCTTGCCTGCGGTGAAATGCACTAGTCCGCAGGCTCCTCCGCTGGCGCGCCGTCGCGGCCGACGAAGCGGAAGAAGAACCCGCCCACGAAAGAGCGGTCCGGCAGCATCGTGAACTCGCGGTTCCAGACCAGGATGAGGGTTCGGGAAATTCCGCTGATCGTGGCGCAGTCTTCCTGCAGGATGCGGTTCATGTGGCGGTACATGCTGGTTCGCATCGGCGACGGCCGCAGCGTGGCGCTGGCTCGAAAGAGCCGGTTGAACTCGGGGTTGTCGTAGTTGGCGCTGTTCGAGCCGGGTGAACCGTTGGGGCCGAAGAACAGCTGCATGGTGTTCTCGGCGTCAGGGTAATCCATGGTCCAGCCGGTGGTGATCAGCATGACTTCACGGTTGAGGTAGGCGCGGGCGTAATCGCCGTAAGTCGCAAAGGTCTGGGGGCGGATTTTTTCCGCCGGGTAGCCGATGTCGGCCATGAAGCTGCGGAACTGCTCGAACATCTGCCGCTCGGTGACACTGGATGGAAAACCGTATTCCAGCGTCGGCAGGTTATCCGCGTACCAGCCGGACTCGCGAAGCAGGCGCCGTGCGCCGTCCAGGTCGCGCTCTGTCCAGGCACGGTCCTGGGACGGATCGTACTCCGGGGCGACCGGCGGAATGATGCCGGGAAACACGCGGCCGATGCCGTAATAGAACACTTCGTTCCGGCGCTCCCAGTCAAAAGCCTTGACGATGGCGCAGCGCAGGGCGCGGTTGCGTGCATCCTGGTCCGGGTCCGGATGGTAGCCGATAGCCGGGTCAGCCATGTTGAAGTCGGTGTGCACGAACCCGGACTCCAGGTTGGCGGCGAGGTCGAAGCGGGCCTCCATTTCAGCATTGAGCCTGGGCGGTGCGCGCGACGCCAGCACGCTGTCGAACTGGCTGACCGGCACCTTGATGAAATCCGCCTCACCGGCGATCAGCGTGTTCCAGCGTGCCGCATCCTCGGCGATGAACTGCACCTCGATGCGGTCGATGAAGGGCGGCGTGCGCCCTTCCAGGTGTTCGAAGCTTCGCGCCCCGGCTGCGGCCGGGTCCGCGCCTTCTGCTTCCAGGTTGAAGGGCTCATGGCGGAACGAGCCGTTGCGCAGCAAAGTCGCGCCGGAACTGTCGAAACCGTCGAGGCGGTACGGCCCTGAACCGACCGGGTTTATCGCGAACCCGGCGCCATAATGCTCGACCGCTTCACGCGGTACGACGGCCGAAAAACCCTGCGCCAGCGTGTGGGTGAGCTGCGGAAACGGCGTAATCAACTGGATCTGGACGGTGCGCTCATCGATCGCACGCAGTCCCGACACGGGCGTGTCGTAGTCAGCCCCGTCGGCCTTCCATTGCTTCATGCCGACAATGCGGTCCTGCCACAGCCATGCACCCCGGGACCGGGTAGCCGGGTCGAAGTGGCGCTTGAGCGAATAAACGAAGTCCTCGGCGGTCACGGCCCGACCCGATCCGCCGGGGAATGCCTCGTCGTCGATGAAGCGCGCACCCGGCTTGATGCGAATGGTGTAAATCAGGCCGTCAGTCGAGACCTGCGGCATACCGTCGGCGAGATTGGGGGTCAGTTCATAGGGGCG